>JAPKEK010000680.1 GCA_028822125.1 Pseudomonadales bacterium
GGTCTTCGAGCGGGCTGTGAGAATTCGTTTGATAGGTCAAGAAGCGCCAGATCCGCTCCGCAGTGATACGATATAACATATTAGATTTTGGAGATCCGGTATGCCCTTTCGCTGAGTTGAGGGGGGTAGCTAATTTGGATGATTAGGCCGGTTTTCAATTGATTTTAATGACAGTCGCTCCACTGTGCTTATTCCAGCCTTCAAGTTTACTTGGATTTCCTGGCCTGTTATTGTCAGAATGAAAGTGAATAAGATAAATTATCAAGGTAGGTGAAAGATGGTGGAATCTAGTGTTGCAGACAGTCAGGCAGATGAGCAGGACAGTCAAAAAGAAAAGATGAAACTGCGCAGGCAGGATTTTGCCAGACTAAAGTCCGTTAGCTTTCAGCATGGCGCTATAGTAGTGGCCATTATGACCCTTTGGGCCAGCGCCAACGCCTGGGCACAGCAAACGGGGATGATCCTGGCTGAGGGTGTATCGATTGCCGGTGGTTTCTTTGCCGGTGTTGCGCTTGCTTTTCTCTTTCATGAATGGGGGCATTTTAGTGGCGCCAGGCTGTCTGGATCCATTTCACCAGTACTGGGACAGCGTAAATCTTTTTTCATGTTCAATTTTGATTTGGAAAAGAATAGCCGTGGCCAGTTTCTGGCTATGAGCCTGGGAGGTCCATTGGCTAACTGGGGACTGGTAGCGGTGGTGCTGGTAACTTTGCCTGTGGTCAATTTGGCTACCATAATGTTACTGGCGGCCACTATAGGCGTGGCCATTAATGTCTGTATTTTCGAATTACCAGTAATTCAGCGTGTTTTCCATGGCGCAGCACCTGGCCAGGCGCTGCCTCAGAGAGTGGCTGAACAGGGTCGTGGTAGCTGGCTCTCGAAATACGCTGGTTTGATGGTTGGTGCTGGTGTTTTTCTCGGCTTGGGCGTGCTCTAGTGAGCTCCATGGAACCGCAACCCGGGCAATGATTCCATAACTGTTTTAGAATAGGGAGAAGCAATCATAGTGATGGATTACCAGACTATTTCGATAGAAAAGCAGGGTCAGGTAGACCATCTGTGGTTGGATAGGCCCGAAGTTTTAAATGCCATCAATACCCGGATGGTGACGGAGCTCAGGGACTATTTTGCCGGTTTGGTAGAGAACAAAGAGACTCGGTTAGTTATCTTGCGAGGGCGAGGGCGGGCCTTCTGCGCTGGCCTGGATATCAAGGCAGCGATCAACCGGGATGAGCCCGCTCCGTTTGGTGGCGGTATGGGGTTCCAAGGCTATCTTGCCGATGTCTATATTAGAATGCGTCGCTGCCCACAACCTATTATATCGCTGGTTCAAGGCCCGGCCTGTGGGGGAGGCTTTGCTTTTATGCTGGCCTCCGATATACGCATTGCTGGCGAGAGCGCAAGGATGAACGCTGCTTTTATCCGCATTGGCCTTTCGGCCTGCGACATGGGGACGAGTTATTTTCTACCCAGACTGGTCGGGACTTCCATTGCCTCCGAGCTGATGTTGACTGGGCGTTTCATTGATGCTCAACGGGCTCACCGCGTTAACCTGGTATCAGAAGTCGTCCCGGATGATCAGCTTGAGTTAGCAGCACAACCTTACATAGACCAAATGCTGACGACGTCGCCCATGGGATTAAGGCTAACCAAGGAAGGATTAGATTTAGCAATTGATGCATCGAGCCTTGAAGCCGCGATGGCTGTGGAAAATCGAAATCAGTTAATGTGTTCAAGAACTGAAGATGCCCGAGAAGGCATGGCTGCATTTGTCGAGAAACGACCGCCCGTTTATAAAGGACGATAATATGAAGTTTGGGATTTTTTTCGAACTCTCAGCCCCCAGACCCTTTTCTCGAGAAGTCGAATGGCAGGTCTACCATAATGCCCTGGAGCAGTGCAGGTTAGCGGATAATTTAGGTTTCGATCACGTTTGGGCGGTAGAACACCATTTTCTTGAGGAGTATTCCCATAGCTCGGCGCCGGAAGTTTTCC
>JAPKEK010000681.1 GCA_028822125.1 Pseudomonadales bacterium
CAATGATCGATTTTCAGCTTCGTTGAATATTAGATTCGAGGAAGGCGATGGCTGGCTGCTGCATAGCATCAATAAAGATTTTACCCGCTATAACGCGACAATATGGCGGCCTAACTTTGATATATCCTACTTCCTATCAGCCCGGCAACAATTCAAGATAGTCGCCCAGTGGGTTGGCATCAAAGCTTTCGAAAGGGATCGCTGGTATCTTGAAAATGAAGGTGGCCATCTGAAGCTCCAAGCTACCGCAGACGATGATAAAGGCGCAAGAAATTTTTCGATCAGCCGGTTGTCGTTTCAAGCCCGCTATCGATGGGAACTGGCCCCGCTGTCAGACCTGTTTGTAGTCTACACACGGGGATCAAATGTAGGCAGCAATATCAGTAAGCGTTTTACCGAACAGTTGCAGGATGCCTGGGATGAAGCCCTGGTTGATTCCCTCATCATAAAGCTCCGATATCGCATGGGAAACTAACCTTTTAACTGTGTCAAGATACCCTGCTCTGAAAATACCGCTTCGGCAAAACGCGCCCCCATACGAATATAACCAGCAGGGTTAGGATGGAGGTCATCGGGTAAGTCCTTTGTATCACCTTCTGAGAACAGAGCCAGACCATCCAGGTAAGCCAGATTTTCATCCTGCCTGAGTTGCACAAACTCAGAGATCAGCCGACGTACTCTCACTAAAGTTAAACACCCCTGTCTTAAATGCTCATTACCGCTAAAGGTCTTAAACACGCCTGCTTCATTGGCTAGAGTGGGTCCTGGGTGGTTTTCAGCGCTGGGGCAGTAAATGGGTGAGACCAGCAATATCGGGGTATGTTTCTTAACTTCCCTGATGGTATCGATAAATCCGTGCAGCAATGGCAGAAAAATACGCTCACGCATGGAGTCCATATTGATGATGTTGATACCCACTTTTATCGATATGAACTCTGCATCGCTATCACGCAGCGTGCGGGCCACAAAAGGGTCCAGATGGCACTGGCCACCAAAGCCAAGGTTATGAAGTTCAGCACCGCCCTTCCTGGCTGCAACAGCCGGCCAGATATCCGCAGGTGAAATAGCTTCCATACAGTGGCTGATCGAACTGCCGTAATGATACCAGCATCGCCCCTCCTGTCGAATCGCCTGGAAAGCCGTTGCAGCGGTTGCCTGCAGAGACACCAGTTCAACATAAGCGTTGTGGGGTAACCAAAGCATTAACTGTTTACGCCCTGGCGGCAGGTTATCAAATACGACGGTTCCGGGCTGGCCACGCTCAAGGGTAAAGCCATTAGCCTTATCCGGGTCTATGATTAATTTATTGCCTTCATGCATCTCAACTTTCTGTCGATCACCGGCCATAGTCTCAAGCTCAAAAACCACCGACTCATTGGCATTGCCCGGGCGCTGAAACCGAGTCACCAGGGCTTGAAGTCTGATTTCCCGCGCATCTGTTTCAAACACCATCCGGACACCGCTGGGCATTCTCACCATCACCGAGAGCATGGCTGGCAACTGTGGTTTAGTCCAATCCGGCAATCGCCTTGGACCAACACCTTGCGATCTGTAATCAAAACCCATTGCACCGGGCATGGTCACTGCTCCAGATGCCAGTTCCTTTCCACTGAATTTCATTGCTGATCCCCTCATGTTGTGCCGCAGCCTTAATCTGCCTTACAGTTTACCCGTAAATTACTATTCGTTGCTGACCTGAAGGCAGCTGGTAAAACGGCAATATTTCATTTCTGTCCCATGGGGACCAAGGTCGAGCCATGTCACGCATCTCCAGCAGCTTCACTGGTAGTCAAGAAAGCAATAACCCTGGGCAGATTTAGATCGAGGAAGTGCGCTTGGGCCATGATCCTGCAACCCGGAAACACGCCTGAAATTGATCCATCATCTATCACTTTACTGTCTTTAAACCTCAAAATCTGTGCCACAAGAGAACTGCTAACAGGAAGATTCTGCATTGATAACACTGTAATATATTACGATGAATGAACCTCTCT
>JAPKEK010000046.1 GCA_028822125.1 Pseudomonadales bacterium
GTACGGTTGAATCGTAAACCATTGCGGGTTGGGTTTTGTCCAGTATCAGAGCGCCCGATTCCCCAAAACGGTCCCTGCCGGCAACAGTCTCCTGAAATTTCAGAATTGACTGATTTGAGTTCCATTCGGGAGACCAAGTGAACGCCCGCAGACTGGCGGGTGCTTGTTGCTGGACCCCTTCCATGCTAAACGACATGGCAGAATCTGCATCTATCGGCTGCTGAGGTTCATGTACAGAAACATCAGCAAGCATCGCAGTACGTCCGCTCGCCCTATGGGACATACGAGCGACTTTGCTGCCGCGAACACTGAAATCTTCACTGGGTGCGGCGTTGATAACTTTCTCCAGGTGCGGGCTCTGGGAGACCATCTCTGCTCTAACTTCTGATGAGGTGCGAGTTCTCTCGGCGATTGCATCCAGCAGGTGGTAGCTGGCGTCAATATTACTGGCAGCACCAAGATGTCCCGGTGAAAATACTGCCAGGGATCGTTGCGCTCTGCCTTCGCTATTGACATAGGTTCCTTCGGCTTCTGCGAAAGTAGCTGCTGGTAGGATCAGGCTAGACATGGATGCAGTGGCATTGTCCAGATGATCGATCACCACCAAGTTCTTTATCGAGGCCAACTGTTGCTGGAGCGCCGTAGCCGATACCGAGGCAAGGTCATTTTCCAGGACGATCACCGTATCTGGGCTTGAGTCAAGTAGAGCGGCCAGTGAATTCTGGTTTTCAAGCAGAGCGACACCTATGCTGTTGCATTCGCTGGCACACAGGCACACGCCAGTGTCTTTGTTAGATTCTTTCAGGGCGGCTGCAACATTGGCTGCAGAGCGCAATATATCGGGATTAGAACTACTGGTGCCGCTTATGATTAGCGGTTTCTTTGCATCTGTTAGGATCTGGGTAACGGCATCAACGGTGGCTTTGAGGGCAGCACTGCCTGATGGCGGATTACCCCGTAATCGGTCTGCAATAGCAAAACCCAGCCGGGCAATGTCTGCAGGGCTGAGTCGAGTGCTTAAAGTGGCGAATCGAGTCTGTCCTCGGTCGGCGTTGCAATCATCAGCGGGCTTAGGCTGTTTTGTGCCAGTTCTCGTACAGCAGCGTCCTGCCAGAGGGCCAGTCTAGTCTCTGCCGCCATCTCGCTGGCTTTGTTGCGGGTCGCCTGGCGTACCGACAATGCCAGGCGAGGTGCGTGATTGGTAATATCCTCACCCAATACCAGGATGGCGTCATAGTCCTCGACTTCGCGCATACCAGGTGTGGCGATATCACTTTTCAACACATCCACAATAATGCCGTGCATGTCGCGTTCGATATCAGTCATACCGTTACAGTAATTTTCCTTACCAACTAGGCTTTTTAATGCTTGATTAGATTCCAGGCTGGCCCTGGCTGAACCTATGCCTATAACATGCTGGCTACCGGCTATCATATCGCGGACACGGGCAATAGCATCTGGTAGGCTAACAGCCTGATACAGGCCATCTTCTCCGCGGATTCCTGCCTGTTTAATGCGCTTACTCGAGTTGACAAACCCTACACCAAAGCGGCCACGATCACAGAGGAAATGACCATTAACATCCTTTTGGAAGCGGTTGTTAACTCTACGAACTTCACCGTATCGTTCTGATGTGTAGGTATTGCAGCCTTGTGCACAACCTACACAGATCGTCGGCGCAGATTGTAAATCCCATTTGCGGGTGTAGTGCTTAGACAAGGTTTTGTCCGTAAAGACGCCAGTTGGGCAGACATCGACTAAATTGCCGGAAAATTCATTTTCCAGTATGCCGTCTTCTGCTCTTCCAAAATAGACCCTGTCTCTAGATGAGAAGGCTGATAGATCAGTACCGCCGGCATAGTCCTGGTAAAAACGAATGCATCGATAACAGGTGATACAGCGATTCATTTCATGACCAATAAGGGGGCCCAGATATTGGTTTTTATGGGTTCTTTTCTTACCGGTGTAGCGACGATCGTGATGGCCCACCATGACGGTCATGTCCTGGAGGTGGCACTCTCCGCCCTCTTCGCATACCGGACAGTCATGAGGATGGTTCAGCATGAGGTTTTCGATGACTGATTCGCGAAAACCAGTCGCACTTTCGGTGGCGACGGAGAAGCGCGCGTTGTCAGTCACCGGCGTCATACAACTCATGATGATTCGACCTTGCGTGTCTTCTTCGTTGGCATATTGCACAACAGCACATTGTCGGCAAGCGCCAACGCTTCCCATAGCAGGATGCCAGCAGAAATAGGGTACGTTGAGACCGGCCGATAGCAGGGCCTCGAGCAGGTTAGCACCACTTTCTACTTCATATTCCTTTCCGTCGACCTGTATCACTGTCATTGAACTGGCTCCTGGGTATAACGGCATTTCTTATCTTTAATGTGTGCTTCAAAATCATCCCTGAAATACTTCAGGCCACTGGTCAGCGGTTCAATTGCCCCGGGTGCGTGGGCACAGTGTGTATTACCGATGGCGCCAATAAATTGCGCTTGTCTTTGCAGCGTCTCAATATCGCCTGGCTGGCCTTCACCGGCTTCAATGGCATCGAGCAGTTCTTTAACCCAGGGCAGACCCTCGCGACAGGGGGTACAGAATCCACAAGATTCTCGAGCGAAGAATTTTTCTAGATTCGCCACCATGCCAACCGGGCAGGTCTTATCGTCCAGGATGATCATCGTGCCGGTGCCCATTCGGCTGCCAGCCTGCATGATCGAATCATAATCCATAGGCAGATCGAGGTGTTCATCGATCAGGAAATCGGTAGATGCACCGCCAGGAAGGAACCCTCTCAATTTATAGCCATTGATCATACCGCCAGCATGTTGCTCGACGATCTCTCTACCCGTTGTGCCGATGGGAAGCTCCCAGCAGCCTGGGTTGTTCACTCTGCCAGACGCCCCGTAGAGTTTGGTACCGGCATCACTGCCTAGTCCAAGCGATTTGAACCAGTCAGCACCGTTGGCCAGGATGTGAGGGATATTGCACAGGGTCTCAACGTTGTTGACGATCGTTGGTCGTCCCCATAGGCCACTGACTTGCGGAAAGGGTGGTTTCGCTCGGGGGATGGCTCGCTTACCTTCAAGGGAGTTGAGTAAGGCGGTCTCTTCGCCGCAGATATAACGACCCGCACTGACATGGACATGCAGCTTGAAGCTGAATTCGCTGCCCTGTATGTTATTGCCTAGGTAGTGGTTATCTTCAGCTGCTTGTATGGCTTCGCGCAGTCGTTTAATAGCTGCATGATACTCGTGACGAATGAAGATATATCCGATATCTGCGGAAATGGTATAGGCTGACAGGATCATACCTTCAACTAACTGGTGGGGGTCAAATTCCATCAGCAATCGGTCCTTGAAGGTCCCGGGTTCCATCTCATCTGCATTGGCTACCAGATAGCGGTGACCTGAATCTCCGGCATCGGGCACGAAACTCCATTTCATTCCTGTAGGGAACCCGGCGCCGCCTCGGCCGCGCAGATTTGATTCCTTGATCGTTTCCAGCACTTCTTTTGGATCCACTTTGCCGATGCTTTGCCGAACGGCCTGATAGCCGCCATTGGCCTCATAGGCTTTCAGATCAGTGGGTCCCTTTTCGGGATTGATGTTACGCGTCAAAGGAGTGTCGTTCATTTGAAAACCGCGTCGACTTTGTCAGCCGTGAGATCTGAATGAAGGGTATCACCGACCATCATGACCGGCGCGTGATCACAGGCGCCTAAACAGGTGACTGGCAGTAACGTATATTTGTTGTCTGCTGTGGTCTCGCCATAATCAATATTAAGGCGGGCTTTAACGGCAGCACACATTTTATCGCCATCCATAATCCAGCAGGAGACACTGTCGCAGAACAGAACCACCTCCTCACCTACTGGTTGCCGATAGATCAAGTTGTAAAATGTTGCTATGCCATCGAGCTCAGCATTGGACACCCTTAACAACTGGGCGATGGCGGAAAGGCTCTCATCTGAGATCCAGCCACGATGCCGCTGCACGATCTTTAAAGCATCTATGGCAGCCGATTTCCTGTCTGGTAAGTGCGTGATCTCTGCCTCAATCTCTGCTATCTCGCCTTCCGACAATGCACTGATCAAGTTATTCTTGGCGACATTCATGTCAGTCCCTTTAAATAGTTGTTACCCATTGATCCAGTTTTCCCCGTTAATTGCATTGCAATCCCTACCGATCTACATCCGCCATGACAAAATCGATACTGGCAATAATGGCGATAAGGTCCGCGATCATTAGCCCATTGCTGATGAGTGGGATTTGCTGCAAGTGTGGAAAAGACGGCGTTCTAATTCTTGTTCTGTATGAATTGGTGCCACCATCACTGGTCAGGGCATAAGCGTTCAGGCCCTTAGTGGCCTCAATGGTCATCGTGCACTCGCCGGCTGGAATGACAGGGCCCCAACTGACATTAAGGAAGTGGTGAATTAGAGTTTCAATATCGAACATGGTACGTTCTCTGGGTGGCGGCGTCGTCAACGGGTGGTCTGCCTTATAAGGACCAGCGGGCATATTATGCAGGCATTGTTCGATGATTTTGAGGCTTTCTTTGATCTCGGCAACTCGAACACGCGCTCGATCATAACAGTCTCCGTTCTGGAATACTGGGACTTCAAAGTCAAATTCATCGTAACCGCCGTACGGCCGATCACGCCGCATATCAAAGTCAAACCCAGTCGCTCTCAGGTTGGGCCCGGTCACTCCCCAGTCCAATGCTTCGCTACTGGTATAGGCGCCAATACCCTGGGTTCTCTGTTGCAAGATGCTGTTTTGCATGGACATCTTTTCGTAGTCAACGAGTCGGGCCGGCATCCAGTCGATGAAATCCTTGACCATGGCTTCCCAGCCTTCGGGTAAATCCTGGGCGACGCCTCCGATTCGGAACCAGGCGGGATGCATCCGGCCACCGGTGACGGCCTCAACGATCCTTAATAACCTTTCTCGATCCGAAAACATATAGAAGACGGGTGACATCTGACCAACGTCCTGGGCAAAGGTGCCGTAAAAAACCAGGTGGCTTGAGATGCGGAATAATTCCGCCATCATGATTCTAATGACCCTGGCTCTGTCCGGGACAGTGATACCGGCCATTTTTTCCACCGCCATTACATATGGCAGGTTATTCATGACTCCACCGACGTAATCTATACGGTCGGTATAAGGAATATAAGAGTGCCAGGTCTGCCTCTCGGCCATTTTTTCCGCACCGCGATGGTGATAGCCGATCTCGGGTACGGCGTCCACGATCAATTCTCCGTCCAGCTGCAGAACGATCCTGAATACACCATGGACGGATGGATGATTGGGTCCCAGATTGAGGAACATGAATTCAGTTTTGCCGTGCTTGCGTTTCATGCCCCACTGTTCAGGTTTAAATCGCAGTGCTTCCTGCTCTTTGTCCTGTAACGCATCGTCCATGCGGAACGGAGGCATCTCGGTTGCTCGCGCAGGATGATCCTTGCGTAGGGCATGTCCTTCCCAGGTAGACGGCAATAGAATACGGAAAAGATTGGGATGGCCGGTGAAGGTAACGCCGAACATGTCCCATACTTCTCGCTCGTACCAGTTTGCGTTGGGATACACCTGATGAATGCTGGCCACATTCAGGTTGGCTTCTGTTAACGCGATTTTCAGTCGTATATCCCGACGATGAGTAAGGGACATTAAGTGATAGATGACCGTAAAATCGCTTGCCGGCATGCCTTCTCTGTGGGTGCGCATGCGCTCATCAATGGCAGACAGGTCAAACAGCATTTCGTATTTCGTTTTCAGGAAAGATAATATTTCTTTACTGTGTGATCGCGAAATCCAGTAGGTCGGAATCTGATCGATGGTTGCTTGAAAAACGAAGCTCGACTGCGGAAAAGCTTCCGCTAACATTTTTTCAATATCTGCATCTACAGTTGGGACCGCGACTGCGGACATTTACTTCCCCTTAAAGCTTAAACAGTATCGGGATTTCTTAGATCGGTCGCCTGCATGCGCGACTCGGTCAATTGATCTCGTTGGCTGATTTTGTCTGGCTTGATTACTTGTTGATCACCAATGGTCCAACTCAGCGGTCGTCTTTCCTTGCCAACAGCATCCTGCAGCATCATCAAACCTTGTAGAAAGGCATCAGGCCGAGGCGGGCAACCTGGTACATAGACGTCCACGGGCAGGAACTTATCAACGCCTTGAACCACACTATAGATGTCGTACATGCCCCCGGAATTAGCACAGGAACCCATTGAGATGACCCATTTCGGCTCGAGCAGCTGCTCATACAGGCGCTGCACCACCGGTGCCATTTTCAGGAAACAGGTGCCGGAGATGACCATCATATCCGCCTGCCGGGGGGATCCTCTGATGACTTCTGCACCGAATCGAGATGCGTCATAGCGGCTTGTCAGGGCAGTGGCCATCTCCACGTAACAGCAGGAAAGGCCAAAATTAAAGGGCCAGATTGAGTGCTTTCTTCCCCACGCCAGCATGTCTTCGAGGTTAGTCATCACCAGGTTTCGCTTTAAATGCTCGTCGATAGCACTATCAACATCGCTTAGCGGTATGGTTTCGTCGGCCTTGCTGATACTCCATTCCATGATCAGTCCTGTACGCGTTCAAGCTTGTAGCTTGGAGGTGGGTTTGTCCGGGTCTTTTTACCCCAGTCCAGAGCGCCGGATTTCCATTCATAGATCAGCGCCACCACCAGGATAAAAATAAAAAATGATATCGCCAGATAACCAAATACGCCCAGTTCGTGGAATGCTACGGCCCAGGCAAAAATGAATACTGTTTCCAGATCAAAAATAACGAAAAACATGGCAACCAGGAAAAACTCAATGGAGACTGGGTTTTGCGCGGAGCCAATGTGGACAACCCCTGATTCGAAGGGCTCACCTGTGGCGCGTCGCATGGGAGATTTTTCTCCTATTACGGAGGATAAAATCAGGATAGCCACCACCATGATGACAACTGACGCAAAATAAAGAGCAAGGGGCCAGAGCGAAGGTTCAGCCACACATCACCTCCAATATTGGGTCTGCCAATTGAGTACTCCTGAATGCCTCAGACTGCATGTCTTGCAGACGGATAAGGTTGTTTACGGGTCGGTTTATGGCCACGCTACCTCTTCATGAAGGGTACTAGGAATCGGCTAAGTAGATCTTTTCCATCGCGCAGAAAAACGAGGCCGAAATTCAGATACGCAATCTACACTAAATGGCGTCTGAGGCGCAAGCTTAACAGCGTCAAAAGTACGCTTTAGGGGGTAACATTGTCGGGCTTTTGCCCGGATCATGCCCGGATCAGAAGTTTGTCAGCCGGCTTGCTTAAAGTGGACTGCTCTTTGACGCCTTCTGGGTAACAGGGGATTACTGATTTGCGGCTGGCCTTGGCGCTGGGACGAATATCATTTTCGCTGGGAAGTAGTCAACTGCGCGGCGCCAGGGGGCTGCACTGGTATGCTAAGACCGCTTTCAAAAAGGTTGTTATTGCAGGTACCTGCATCAAAGACCGCGTAATTGCAAAGCGCTTGAGCGAAGCCCGTGTTAGTGGCTGACCATTGCTTTAAAGATAAATGATCATGGATTTTTGGGCAGCTTCTGGATTGATCAGTTGGACTTTCTTTTGTTTGATCAGAAACCCCGAGGCACTGGTTTGCAGATGATGCTGGTAAGTACCCGCATAGACTCTTTGTTCTTCTCGATACCACATTACGACATGGAAGTTGGAGTGGATTATCAGTTCGCCGTCCTTGGTCGTTCCCGCCTGGTGGATATTGGCTATCAGGTGGGAACACCGTACGTCTGATTCCTGTGAGGCAGCTCTGGGATGGACGAAATTGCGCTTGCGAATCTCCATGAGCACCCGATCATCGTAGAAATGTGAAATATGGTTCATGGGATCAGATTGATCCTGCATCGCCGGCATCCAGTAGGTGCCATCGTCGGTGAACAGTTGAATCCAGCTCTCAAGGTCAGGTTGATCTAGATAGGATGCCTCCCGGTACAGGAACGATTCTATACTTTCCAGTGGTGCTTGGTTCATGCGTAATCCTCCCCCAGCATATAGTATCGCCAGGCCTGGTACTGTGTGCGAACGTCCAGGTCGCTGGTGCCACCGCCGCGGACGCGATCCTTAAGCTGTTGATCGCGGCCATACTGCCGATACATTTCAATCCACTGGGAAGCATTTGACGCCAGGCCTTCCTGCATCCTGCGGTACACCTCCAGATCATCCGGACCTACCATGGAAGCAGATGAATTAATCAGTCTGGAATAGAGCAGGGTGCGTTGCAGCATCTCATCGGGGGCACCCTTGAGTCGAAATGACCAGGTCTCGACAATGAATTTATCAACAGCAACCGGCCGAATGACTCGAATATTCTGGACGGCACATTTTATGGTTAGCGACGGATAAAGCAGTGTATTGTGGGTATTAAAGGCGTAGATTTCCTGTGTGCGCTGCGCACCATAGCGAGCGATCATGGCCTGGTGATATTCAGGCATAACACTGTAGTCTGCGTGGATGCTGGTTTTACCACCATCGTAGTGGTGGCCATAACGGAACCCAGTAATTCCAGAGTCTTCGAAATTCTCGTAGGATGCGCCAAAAGGAAGAATGATTTCTGCTTCGGCTTTTTGTCTGATGGCATTGGTATCAAGCGATGAGATGTATGCTTGGGCCGATTGCACCACAGACTGGTGGACGACCATGGGGTGCATGGTGTCGTTCAGGTTTTCAAGAATGAATTTCCAGTTGCAATCGTGTTCATAGCGCAGTATGCCCCCGGCAACTTCGACTTCTCCTTCAGGGGCGCGGTCACAAAGATTATCAAAACAATCGATGGTGCCACCCAGCCAGGTTTTCAAGTCTGGCGCTTGACTGGAGAGGGTGGCAAATACAAAGCCTTTGTAATTGTCCTGGGCCACTGGTTGCAGATTATTGCAGGAATCATTGAGATCGAAGCCGGTATTTTCATAACCGGATTCGTTAGGAATCTTCAGTAAATTGCCATCATGGCTGAATGTCCAGCCATGGTAAGGGCACCGAAACGCGCCTGGCGCATTACCGCTGCGGGAAGTTACGATTTTGGAACCTTTATGAGCGCAGCGGTTGTGTAGAACCTGTATTCTGGCGTTCTTGTCCCTGACCATGATGACGGGGACTTTGTGGTTGATGTTGGTGGTGAAATAGTCTCCTGGCCTGGGAACCTGGGATTCATGGCCAATAAATATCCAGGCCTGACCCCAGATACGGTCCATTTCAAGTTCGAATATTTCCGGGTTGATATAAACTTGCTTATTGATTCGGGTAGGTTGTACCAGTTGTTCTAACGCAGCTTGATCGAAGGTTGTATTCACGATGACTCCTGGCGTTTGCAACGAGGTTATAAAGCAATGGAACCTAGGCTGGCACCGCCGCAGACCATGAGCGTCTGGCCGGTGATGAAGCTGTTTTCGGGACGGTTAAAAAAACATACGGCGCGGGCCACATCATCGGGAAGACCCAGCCGCTGAACCGGAATACTGTCTGCTATTTCCTGCATTTTCGAGCTATTTTAAGGGACTACCTGATGGAACATTTCTGTTGCGGCAATGGGTCCGGGCGCCACAGCATTGACGGTGATACCCGCATCTCCCAATTCCAGAGCCCAGGTACGAGTGAGTGCGATCATGCCTGCCTTGGTTGCCGAATAGCTGGTCCGGGTCTTTAGACCCAGCGCGGCCCTCGAACCAATCAGGCAAATACGACCGAAACCTTCGAGTTTCAGGGCGG
>JAPKEK010000682.1 GCA_028822125.1 Pseudomonadales bacterium
CAAGATCCGGCTATAGAAGTGTGGGTGGCCTATCTGCAGGCAGACCCAATAGGCTACTTCGAACTTTCACTGGAAGCCGCCAATTCAGTAGAAATCACTTATTTTGGATTATTACCGAATTTTATTGGCAGAGGTTATGGTAGAACACTTTTAAGTGATGCCATTAACAGGGCATTCTTACTCGGTGGCGATCGTGTCTGGCTACATACCTGCACGCTGGATCATAGCAGCGCCCTGCAGAACTATCGATCAAGAGACTTCAAGGTCTTCAGGGAAAAAAGCTTTACCATCCAACTACCGGCAGAACCACTTCAATCATGGCAGGGTGCAAAGGCGCTGTAGTACGCCTCACTGCGAAGGCTAGCCGTCAGATGGCATCGGCGCTGGCGCTTCAACTTAAGCAGGCTAGAATTGTGTCGCCGCGGCCGGAAAACCACTGCGTCCGTGAATGTGGGATAACAGGCAGAACACGAGACCTGAAATGGAGACCCGGTTTCTATCCCGCAAAAAACAAGCGGGAGCCGTTACCTGCTGACTAGTAAGCTTGAGCTGGCAGCCAGAGAACCAGATCCGAGAAGACATAAATCAACACCAATCCAATCAATTGCAGCAGAATGAAGGGCGTCACACCCCGATATATGGTTGCAACTGATATTTCAGGAGGCGCTACCCCTTTTAAGTAGAAGATTGCAAAGCCAACAGGTGGCGTTAAAAAAGCAGTTTGTAAACAGACTGCAAATAGCACTGTAAACCAGATTAGATTAAAACCTAGGTCAGCAACCACAGGACTAACCAGAGGCAGTACGATCAGGGTTATCTCTATCCAGTCTAGGAAAAAACCCAATAGGAATGTGACCAGTAAAATAACGATAATAATCCCATGCGATTCAAAAGGTAATCCGAGTAGTGCATCTGCAATCAATTGGTCACCGCCTAAGCCTCTCAGTACCAGTGAAAACGCAGTTGCACCAATGAAAATGGCAAAAATAAACCCAGTTGTTTTAGTCGTCTCAACAACAACCTCCCGGAGTACAGCACGATTCAGCTGACCATTTGCCCAGGCCAGTAGCATCGCGCCAAAAGCACCGACACCAGCGGCTTCAGTAGGCGTTGCCACACCAAAGAATATCGATCCGAGAACGGCCAGAATTAAAATGACAGGCGGAAAAATCGACACCAGAACCTTAACTATCAGCTTGCCGGAAATCGTCTCAAGTTTATCGGCAGCAGGCGCCAGCTCCGGCCTCAAATAGGCTATGGTAACAATATAAACTACAAACATTGCTCCCAGTAACAGCCCCGGGAACAAGGCACCCAGGAACAGGTCTCCCACTGGTAATGCCAGGCGGTCAGCCATCAATACCAGCATGATGCTGGGCGGGATCAGGATTCCCAGAGTGCCAACGGCGCACACTGTTCCTGCAGCCAATTCAGGCTGGTAACGCTGCGCCAGCATTGGCGGCATACCGAGCAGGCCCAATAACACGACCGATGCACCGATAATACCGGTAGAGGCGGCAAGCAGTACGCCAATCAGAGCGACCGACAGGGCTAACCCGCCCGGGATAGAATTAAATACCCCTGACAGGTTCTCTAGTAACCGTTTTGCCATGCCTGATCTATCCAGCATAATGCCCATAAATATGAACATTGGCAGGGCGACCAGAACCCAATTGTTCATGACATCCCAGATTCGGTCTGCTACCAGCGTTGAATAATCCCAACTCATAGCGACATTAAGATTGAAATCGACCTGAGCAACAATACCAATGGCGGTGAACAGCACCGCCAATCCGCCTAGCACCCAGGCAACAGGGAATCCTGAAAATATCAGGACGATGAAGGACACAAACATCATCAGGCTCAACCAATCCCCTGCTGACATCAGAACTGAACCTTGCAAGGCCAGTTGAACAGAAAACTGAAAACCCGGGTCAGTCTGGCTAAAGCTGCAACCAGCAACAGTACAAAACTCACGGGTAACAAC
>JAPKEK010000047.1 GCA_028822125.1 Pseudomonadales bacterium
TCTCGACCTAACCCGGGACTGCCTGGTCCTGCTTGAGCGGGTATATTGACCTTGGGAACGGAGGATATGATAACCCGATGGCCTTTCCCGAGTAAGCTGTTTTCTGATGGTATGGGGAGAGCATATAGAGGTTTTAAAATGGCTATGAAAAGGTTTTTTAGGCAAATGATTTAATTCAATGAAGTGTTTAAGTTCGTTTTTTTTGAAAGTGCATTATTGAGTCAGGTCTAACCAGTCCTGTTAGCAGGAATTGGTAAGATTCAGTGCCATGAGTACACTAGCAATATTCGCTGAAGTGTTGCGGTAAAGACACATATTCAAACCCTTGATCTGAGCTCTGGAGGTCGATTGTTTGAGTTTTTGAAGGGGAATACTACCGTTAAGCCTGGGCAGATTGGCCTGGCTTATGAAGGCAACGAGATGGCGATGGTTTGAGCCAGCGCGGAAGGCTCGACGGCGAAATTAAATCATTGGGAATTGCTAACCAACCAGGAACGAGGGCTTGAACAGGCCCTGTTAGATCGCGTCACCACACTTGAGCTTGAAAACATGCCCTGTAATGTGGTGCTGGATGCGTCGGATTATCGATTGTTATTGCTCGAGGCACCTAATGTAGAGGCAGACGAGTTGCCTCAGGCCTTGCGTTTTTTATTGCGTAACAAAATAGATTTACCTCTGGATAAAATTGAAATCACGACTTTCCCTGTGCCCGAAGATGCCTATCCACGGCAGGGTAAAATGGTCTATGCCATCGTTGTGATAAGCCAGGGTGGAGCCGGCACCGGAGACTATGGGTGGGTCATTTGGATCAGAAATCGTGATGGTGCCCGTGACGGCACAGGAGTTGTCCTCGCCAACGTTGACGATGTAGGTCGCGGAGCGGTTGCCGTTGTTAGGGTCGGTACTTCCGGTGTTCTGTCCAGATAGGAATGGGTGAAACTAAAAGGTTAAATACAGCAAGGCATAAAGCCAAGGTAAAATAAGATGGTTTTAGCTGGTATGAATCAGTCTTCAAGCAAAAGCCTCGGTTACGATGAAATGCGCAGAGATTAGCGAAAAACAATTCCAATGAGCTGGGTCTCCTGATTTAAGCCTGCGTCGGCGCTTAGTTAATTTAGCTGAGTGAACCTCATGGCTTCGGGCGCTTTTAATTTACCGCCGGCATTGGCTGAAGGTAGCGTGTGGTTTGACTTAAATTCACGCCCCTCAGAAACTTGGTTATTCCAGACTTCTGCTGAGCAGTTCAGCGCGGTGACAGCAGCAAACCCTGCGTTAACCAGTCCCAGATCACTGTGCGGCGGTGGGTCGTAGTCGGTTTGGACGAGGTCGAAGAACAGCTGCCCGTCACCCTCTTCTACTATTTGACTTCTTACTGAGCCAAATTCAGCAAGGCCAGCCCAGTACATTGATTTGACTTCATTATAAGGTAATGCGGGAACATTCAGGTTGAGCATGCAGCGGTTGGGTGCCTGCATGAGCGGATCCAGGAGCTCAATTGCAAATCGGCAGGCAGTGTCCCAGTGCCAGGGATCTGAAACTGCCAGGCTCACTGCCAGACTTCGGATGCCAAAATTCTGTGCTGCAAGTGCAGCGCCTACAGTGCCACTGTGCAGGACAGAGCGCCCTGTGTTGAGGCCGAGGTTGGGACCCGAGAGGACAACGTCTGGTTTAGGGCCAAAGGCGCCAAGAAAACCGCTGATTGTGCAGAGCGCCGGGGGGCCGTTTAGGCCAAATGCAGGGCCCTTGAGCTTTTCTATGGTGTGCTTCTTATACTCAATGGGAACATCCCTTGAAATATGCCCGAGACTGGCGCCGGTTCCTGATGCATCAAAGCTGGGTGCCACGACGATGACTTCAAAACCAGCTAACTCAACTTGCCTTGCCAATTCATGAAGGCCCGGGCTGGTTATACCATCGTCATTAGTGATTAACGCTCTCATCTTGCCTTATTAAATTAAAATGAATGTGCCATTTTCATGTATTTAGCTTCTCCCGACAAGCGATTATACGGTTATTCTTTTTTAAGACTGGCGCATGCACTGGCTGATCTTTTCCTGGTAGAGGCTTAACACTCCTGCCATAGGTCATAACAGGTATAGCGATCTCTTTCGATAGGTAGTTGTTTCTTCAAGCAGCTATCATATTCGGATTCACAAGCAGCAAAAGTAAGTAATACAGTGGACAGCAATAGGTAACGTATAACAGCCTCCCTCTTATTCAGGTTTTGTTCTGCTTTGGTGATAATCCATTTGTATTTTGTTACTTATTATCAGATTAAGTAGTCCTTAGACCGACTACAACCAACAAATCCAAGCGAAGGAGGGGTTTGTTTGACGATAGGTAGGTAAACACATCTGGATCTGAAGTTAGATCGGAAGTCGGGTTGCGGCTGTATGGGTTGATATTATGGTGGCACAGGGGTTAGCCTTTTCTCACATCAAGTCATTTTGGCAGAGATACTATGCTATTGTTGCCAGCGCCCGGATGGGCTGTTTTTTCATGTTAAATGAGTGAGGTGAAAAGGTGAGCATAAATGCTATTTTAGGGGGTGTCTGCATTGGCATAGGAGCCATGCTGCTGATGGTGCTCAATGGCAGAATTGCGGGTATCAGCGGTATTGTTTATCAGTCATTTGATGAACCCAGACGTCGCAACTGGGCACTTTTTTTTCTAGCAGGGCTTTGCCTGGGCGTGGTTATTCATCTGTGGGCATCGGGTAGCCCAGGCCCCGTATTTGACAAGCCGATAACAACCTTATTGCCCGGAGCTTTTCTGGTTGGCCTAGGAACTCGAATGGGTAGTGGTTGTACCAGCGGTCACGGTATCTGTGGTATAGGCAGGTTTTCCGGGCGTTCTATTGTTGCTACGATTGTGTTTATGGGTTCTGCTTTTATCACAGTATTTTTTCAATCGCTGGTTTGGGGACTATGAAAATTTATTCTGCGCTGGCATCGGGGACGATTTTTGGGTTCGGATTAGCGCTGTCGGGTATGACAGATCCGGCTAATATTATCGGTTTTCTGGATATCCGTGGGCAATGGAATCCTTCACTGGCATTTGTGATGATGGGAGGTCTAGCGGTTACAATTGTGACTTTTCAGCTAGTCATTCCAAATATGCAAAAACCGGTATTGGCAGAGCTGTTTGTCCTGCCAGAAACGAACATCTTAGATGGAAAGCTCGTTTTAGGTGCTTGTTTATTCGGAATTGGATGGGGCTTATCGGGGCTGTGCCCTGGCCCGGCTATTGCTGGTTTAGCCTATTTTGACTGGCATATTGTTTTGTTTGTTCTGGTAATGGTCGTGGGCATGTACAGTGGAGACTGGATGACTCGATTGTTGTTCACCGCAGACTGATTATCCCAGATTAGTTAAACCCCGCCTGCCAGCTTCTCGTATAATGGGCACATATTCCTCGAAAGGCGAGGGATTTAGCGAGGAACCCGTTGTCATCCCTGCATCTGTCGTGAGTGTATGCCCGGTCGTATAGCCAGACTCATCGCTGGCCAGCCACAGGGCCGCATTGGCGACATCTTCTGCTACACCAGCTCGGTTTTTCAGTGGCGAGGTTTTCGCTAGCCTTTCTTTAGTTGCTTCGATGGCGGCGGGATCACCGCTGAGTCCAGCGACCATTGCGGTCGCCATGCCAGCAGGGGCAATCGCGTTCACTCGAATTCCTACTTTGCAAAGTTCAGCAGCGGTGTTTTTCGTAAGACCGATGACGGCGTGTTTTGAAGCAGCGTAGGCATGCGGGCCGAGTCCGCCCATCAGCCCGGCGGTGCTCGCCATGTTGATGATCGATCCGGAGCCATTTGCAGACATCACCCGCGCGGCGTGTTTACAACCATAAAAAACGCCATTAATTAAAACATCGATAGTGAATTTCCATTCATCTGCGGGTGTTGTTGCTATTGGACCCGCTGAGCCAACAATGCCAGCATTGTTGTACATGATATCCAGTTGGCCGAAATGGCTGACCGAGGTGTCTACCAGGTTAATGATATCCGTTTCCACGGTAACATTGCAGGAAACGAAGACAGCATTTGAGCCCAGTTCCTCAGCCAGGGCCTGCCCGGCATCTTCCTGGATGTCGCCGAGCACGACTTTGGCACCTTCAGCAACAAAACGTTTGGCGGCTGCACAACCAAAGCCGCTGGCAGCACCAGTTATGGCGGCTACTTTTCCTTGAAGTCTTTGACTCATTTGTTTCCCCTACCAATACCTAAGTTTTTACTATCCAATCATTTCTGATGGTGTTCAGCAATACTATTTTTTTATTCTGTTAAAGTTCCCTGGACCTTAACCTGTTATTTTGAAAACTGTGGTGAAAGAAGGGAGGATAGGTGTGAATAAGATGCAGGGTCTTGGTTATCCCGTTGTTCAGATAGCTTATTTTGTGGAAAACATTGAAAGCAGCGCTTTATTAGCTAACAAAATATTTGGTGCTGGGCCTTTTTTTATTGCCAGAGAAATTCCGCTTGATTGGGCTATACATCGTGGCAGGAAATGTACTCTGGTGCATAGCTCGGCCTACGGTCAATGGGGCAATGTCATGCTGGAACTGGTCCAGCAAGATTCCACCGGCGCTTCGCCTTTCAGGGATCTTTTCGACAAAGGCCAGTTTGGGCTGCATCATATCGCATCCATGGTGCCATCTTTACAGCAGGCCTATGGCCACTTCCAGGAACAGCAGATAGAAATCGCGACACGAGCCCAGACCAACTCTGGTGTCGAGTTTGCCTTTGTTGATACGTTATCGGTTTTAGGCCACTTTGTGGAGATTTATGAGGACAGTGAGCAACTCCAGGGATTTTACCGTATGGTCGCAGCCGCCTCAGAAGGCTGGCAGGGCCAGGAAGTTCTTAGATATCTCAATGGGTAATAGGCCTATTAAGATGGGCTCGCTGCAGAGTGGGTTTTTTTGGGTGGCGGGGCAAGAAAAATTAAGAAACCGGAGAAGATGTTCAGCGTTGCAACTAATAGCAGAGCGCCATGATATTGCAGGTAAATGTCGTAATAGACGCCGACCAGCCAGGGAGCTAAGGCACCCAGAATAAGGGCAAAAGGCATGGCAGCGCCTCTAATAGCGCCAATGTATCGTCGACCGAAAAAAGAAGTCCAGATAACTTCCTGCATTGGAATCATGCCGCCCCAGCCAAGCCCGAGAAGGATGTACGCGGCGTAAATCCAGTATAGATGCCGCTGCCATATGGCGTAGACGATCAGTAACAGTGCAATACCGGTGATGACCGCAGAGACAGCGGCAAGTGGTTTAACCGGGGATCGATCGATGAGATAACCCCAGATGGGCTTAGAGATAAGTGCCGGAATAGAGGCGATTACCATGGCCAGGGCTGCTTCAGCTCTTGAAAACCCTGCGTCAGCGAGATAGGGCAGGGTATACAACAGAACCACAACGATATTGATGGAGAAAAAACCGAAGGCGATGATCAAAGCATAGAATGAAAAAGTTCTAATGGCCTGGCTTCGAGTAAACGACGCCAGGTCTTCAGCTTCGGCTTTTTCTCCTGCGCCTGCCAGAATTTCGGCTTCACTGTATCCATCGGGTTTTAGGCCATAATCCTCTGGGGCTCGGCGCATTACCATGGCAATGGGAAACAGGAGACTGGCAGTAAGGACAGCCAGCCACAACCAGGCTTCTCTCCACCCCAGGCTGTCTATCAACCAGGTGGCAAACGGCGTAATGAGAATTCCACCCAGGGATACCCCCATTGCAGCGATGGCAATCGCTTTACCTCGATTGACAACAAACCATTTAGACAGGGTAACATTGACGACCAGATTGCCCACCATGGCACAGCCGCAGGTCAATGCCACGCCGTTTAATAGCCACCAGGCCCAGAGCGATTCGATCAGGCTGTGCAGGGCCAGGCTGGTCGATAGCACCAGCGTACCCATGAGCATGATGGCTTTACCGCCTATACGGTCCACATAAGCACCGATATAGATACCGGTCACAGCCGTGATCACTTGCCCTATGCTTCTGGACAAGGCGAAATCGCCACGGCTCCAGTTTAGTTCCTCACTCATTGGCATCATAAAAGGCCCGAGAACATAACTGTACATGCCCAGGGCAACAAATTGAGCTATGAAGGCCGCACCGAGTAACCAGTAACCGTAGTAAATTGGTGTTTTCAGCGGTAACTCCTTAATAACGAATTCGCACAATCATTGATTTCTGGCAGCTCTAGAGCGGCAGTGACAGCGGTATTTTACACTGGGTTTGTGTGTCGGTGTCGCATCCTGTTAGAGAAATTGTACTGCGTGGACGTCATCGTCCCGGGGGTTGCACAACAGGGCAGTGGTTTTTGTTACTGTATTGTGCTGGCGGTATTGCTGAATAGACCAGCCCAGAATTGGCCACTATATCACCGACTTCAGGCCGGTTTGTTATCGTATGCAGTGCGTCCTGGCTGGTAGGGTAAATGGGGTTGTGCTGGAAGATGAGATTCACCCTATGATAGTGGCAGGAACCATTGAATAAATTTTTTTGTGAGAAAAGGCTCAGCAAGTAAAGCATAGCAAGGTTAATGGCTTTCATGGTCGGGCTACCTGGAGTCGAACCAGGATCTAACGCTTAGGAGGCGCTTGTACTATCCATTGTACTATAGCCCGTCTGAATCGGCTGCGAGTATACCAGACCAGATTGATCTGAAGAATCAATGGCTCATGAATTCGGTGCCCGTAAATTGATTATATCGAGTGAATCCATGGCTAGATGATCTTAAAAAGTTCATTTGTAACTAAAACCGATTAATCATCGGCTATATGTGCGGCAATGTACTTGTCATATTGTTCACATTTCAATGCGATCAACTCGGCATTCAGACAGGGAACTTTAATGGTTGCAATCTCAACAATACACATACTTAATTCAATTGGATCAGTATGACTTGTTGGCACAGGTGGCGATTAATTGCAGTGAGCCGTTAATAGTAAAGCCTTTAATAGCGAAGCCTGGTAACAGTGATAGCTTGTTATAGCCAGATCTGGTTTTTATGAACCAGGCTGAGGCCCCGCTTTATTTGATGCAAAAGTAACCGTGTTAACATAGTTGGCTTGGCGGCGTAGAGTGAACTTGTTAGCCAGCGAATAAAGAAATTCAGATTCAGGAAACCTATGAGTAATCCTTTTTATGCAGAATGGCCGTCGCCTTTTGGCTTGCCTTCATTCTCAGATATAGAACCCATCCATTTTGAAGAAGCTTTTCAAGCGGGCTTTGATCAAAATAATGAAGAGATCGATGCCATAGCGAATAGTCTGGAAAATCCAACCTTTGCTAATACGGTGGTCGAATTGGAACGGACAGGGGAATTATTAAGTCGCGTTGCTGATGTTTTTTTTAATCTTTCGATTGCTGATACGAATGTCCAGATTCAGGCTTTGGAGTTAAAGATTGCGCCACGCCTGGCTGTTCATCAGGTCAACATATACCAGAATTCAAAACTATTTCAGCGCGTCATGAGCGTTAAAGAAAGTGGTGTTGGCCTCGATGCTGATCAAGCCCAGCTGGTCAGCGATCTGGTAAAGGAATTTGTTCGTGCTGGTGCCAGCCTGGATGAATCGACTCGTCAGGATGTACAGAAGCTGGACACAAGGCTGGCAACACTAATGGCTGAATTCGGTCAGAACGTCCTGAAAGACAGCAATGCTTTTGAGTTAATTGTGGAAACACCATCAGTACTGGCCGCGCTACCCCAATGGGTTCGTGATGCAGCTTTGGCAGAGGGGGATCATCGTGGTTGCAGCGGTCAGCATGTGTTCACCCTTTCCCGCTCATCTATTACCCCGTGCCTACAATTTATTAATGATCGAGCGCTTCGCGAAGAAATTTACCGTGCTTATAGCCGCTGCGGTAACAATGATGATGTCAATGATAACAAGAAGATCCTGTCGGAAATTGCGTTGTTAAGGGCGCAGCGCGCCAGCAAGCTGGGCTTTGCGGATCACGCCGCATTTATGTTGTCAGATCGGATGGCTGAGTCGTCTGATAAGGTCAGGAACCTGTTGGATCAGATTTGGCAACCCGCCAGAGCGCGGGCAGAGGAAGAAGCCGTGGCGCTGCAAAAGCTCATTCAGGACGAAGGCGGAAATTTTACTCTGGCACCCTGGGACTGGCTGTATTATACGGAGAAACTGCGTAAACAGCGCTTTGATCTTGATGAGGGTCAGTACAAGCCTTACTTTGCCCTTGAGCGAGTCCGGCAGGGGGCTTTTGCGGTCGCTCAGAAATTGTACGGAATTCGTTTTCAGCGATTAGAGGATGTCCCCGTATATCATCCGGATGTTGATTGCTATCGCGTTGAAGAAGCCGACGGTACCTTTATTGGGCTGTTTATGACCGATTATTTTGCTAGGGACTCTAAACGCTCGGGTGCATGGATGAGCCACTATCGAGCCCAGAGCTACCTGGATGAAAGGGTTACGCCGATTATTGTAAATTGCTGCAACTTTCAGAATTCTCATCCCTGCCTGCTGAGTATGGATGAAGTCAGGACATTATTTCACGAGTTCGGGCACGGTCTGCATGGATTACTGTCGAAGGTTCGCTACCCGAGTCAGTCCGGGACGAATGTTAAGCAGGATTTTGTTGAATTACCCTCCCAGATTATGGAGCACTGGGCAACCGAGCCTGAAGTGATGCAAGCGTACGCGCGTCATGTGGATTCAGATGAAATTATACCCACGGCCCTGGTAGAGAAGCTGATTGAGTCAGAAAAATTCAATCAGGGCTTCGCGACCAGTGAATACCTGGCAGCCAGCTATCTTGACCTGGCCTGGCATGAACTTGGCGATGATGTGCCGCAGGTGGATGATCTGGAAGCGATGGTAGCTGAAGGTATTGGTCTTAATGACGCCATTGATCCGAGATATTTGTCGACCTACTTCCAGCATATTTTCAGCGGAGAGTCGTATTCGGCTGGATATTATTCCTATATATGGGCAGAGGTTCTTGAAGCGGATGGCTTTGAAGTTTTTAAGGAGAACGGCATTTTTGACCCTCAGACGGCAAAGGCATTCAGGAAACATATTCTGCAGGCAGGCGGTACAGCCGATCCGGGGATTCTATATCAGAGGTTTGCCGGGCATGAGCCTGTTGTTGAACCTCTTTTGCGGCAACGCGGCTTAGCCTGATGGCCGCAGTACCTTATTGATCAGGCAACGCGTTGTCGTGCATCTAAGGTGTTGAGTTGTGCTTCAGGCTAGGCTGCAAGCATTCAAATGCAGATCTTACATGCCTTTTTGGAATTCTGAGTATTGGCGAGTTATCATTTGATCAGGCTGTCCACTGAAACCCCTGGCTGGATATTACAGCCGGTTATCTTCCACACCTGCTTGGGATTCCTGGCTCAGGAGCCTCCCTGTTCAGGTAAATCAATGGTATGAAGGTGACTGATGTCTGGGTTTAATGACGTTTTCTGGATTGATTTCTCAGCATCTTCGAGCAGGTTGCCCTGCATCTCTCGCATGCTGAGTTGTGACGTGTCCGGGATAACGGGGTCGATCTCCGCAGTGGTCGTGTCGAGTAAAGTACCCGGTTCATCCAGCCTGAAATCCGGGGCTTCGACCGGGGTTTCCGGCCTAGTTGCCTCGATTAGGGGGCTGCCATTATTTTCTTTCAGGCTCAGAGCAGAAGTATCGATAGTAACCTGATCAGAGGTACTGGTCTCAGCGGTTACAGTTGTACTGTCATCCCCGGCGATCGAAATGCCACTCAGGTCAAGCGCAGGCGCAGGTGCT
>JAPKEK010000683.1 GCA_028822125.1 Pseudomonadales bacterium
GTCATGGACATAGCGGGTTGCATCACGAATTCTTACAAGCCCGGCACGAATCGTTTCGGCTCCTTTGATCGCTTTGTGATGACTTGGCACCAACAGTTCCGCATTGAGCGTTAACAATTTATTGAGCGAGTCAATATACTCGCGCGGTTTGCGCACTTTTTCACCGCGCATAGTAAAAATATTCGGGAACTGAGGGAACAGAGGCCCAAGGGTATCGCCCGTAAACAATATTTTCTCAGCTGGCAGCCACAAACTCATATTGTCTGCACCTTCGGCACCCGGCGTGGACAAAACCACGAACTCTCTGCCGCCGAGGGTGAATCTGTAACCCCGCTCATCCACCTCGATAGTACTTTGTATTCTGGCATAGGCTAACAAAGTGTTTGTGGCAGGGTTTTCCGGCATCCACGGAAACAAGGTGCGGCTACGGTTCCAAAAAAACGGCTCCAACTCCAGTAGGTAGCGTTGTTCCTCACTGAACTCTCGGTGAACGACAATATCGGTAGTCTCCTCCCTCCAGAATCTGACCCCACCAATATGATCGGCATGCGAATGGCTCAAGACGATATATCTAACCGGCGCATCGAATTTCTCCTTTAACAGGCTCAACTGCCGCGCTGCCTGGATTGAAATCCCTGCATCAAAAAGCACATTTCCTTCGGTTGTAACAATCAGATGGGTATTGGAAATTCCACTGGCCTGATAAACGCCCGGGGCCAAACTACGAACCTCGATAGGAATATTATGAAAACCGCCGGCTACATCATCAGGCATACTGCTGACAGCAATATTACCAATCACTTTCGCAGCTTTAAGGGTTGCCGCCTTTTTCAGCTGTTCACGGTCCACCAGCAGCCAGATACCCACCACCAGAATAACGCTAAACAGCACCACAGTGGCCCTGTTAACGCCTGCCTGCTTAAACCTCATGCCGGCACCTCTTAATAAAATGTGGTTTCCCCCAGTACATGATGTCGCACCCTCCTTATCTACAAGCTTATCTACGGGTAAAAGGTGTAACACTATATGACAAGAATTAAACATGATTCCCTGGACTATGCAAAGTACCGCGCCTGCCTTTGCTCAAAAACAATCCCAGGATTAAACCCTACCAATAAAAGATGCCCCCCTGATCTACCGATGCACACCAAGTTCCATCCAATTCAAACGGCTAATCGATCGAACGAAAAGAGTAGCCCCCTATACGATAATAACAGACTCAAATGTTCAAGCGGACCATGCAACTGGACTGGCTAATCAGCGTTACGCCTTTGAAATAATACACGCCGAGAGCTTACAGCATTCTCTGCACCATGATCGGTCAACGTGCTCATAGGGTGAGCTTGTGTTTATGTCAAAAAGATCTTAATTTAGGACAATGGGTGCCATCATAAAGATAGGTGCATATCCCCTTAATCAGCGATACCAGGCCTATGCTGCTAACAATCAAGCCTCAAAGGCGGAAACAAAAAAATAACCAGATTCAGCCGCTGAGTATCGGTGCCAGTTCGGTGAAGTTTCTCTTCGGGAGTGCATTTTGAACCATTCAAACTCGCTTGTTCCATTTACCAGCCAGGGCCAACCAGATATCAGTCAGGTAGGCGGTAAAGGCGCTGCACTTATCCGACTCACCCAACTGGGCCTCGAAGTCCCTCCAGGTTTCATCGTTACCGTAAATTGCTTCCAAAGGTGGTGCACTCACCTGTCAAACAGCGTTACCTGGCGACGGCTTCTGGACACGAATCCTAATGACCTAGATGCATTCACTGAAGCCTGTGATGATCTAAAGAAATCAGCGGCCGGGCTTGAATTTGGCCAGCCTTTCTCAGACCAGATAGACACGGCCTGTCAACTCCTGGCGACTAAAACAGTTGCTGTAAGATCGTCTTCTCCAGAGGAAGACCTCGCTGGCACTTCCTTTGCTGGCCTCTATGAAACCTACCTGGAGGTGCCACTAACGGGCCTGAATAACGCTATCCGCAAT
>JAPKEK010000048.1 GCA_028822125.1 Pseudomonadales bacterium
CCAACAGCAAGCGCTCTGGGTGAGCATGGATCGTGTTTCTTATAAACCACCGGTTTCACCCATAACCCAGGCATGGGACAGAGAATCGCTGCACTGGGACTGTGATCCCTGGCAGTTTACAGGCCGGAGCTTGCAGGGCCTGGTGTATTTAACGGACACGGATGTCAATCAGGGTGCATTCAGCTGTGTACCCTCCATTTTCCAGAATCTGCCTGATTACCTTAAAATAAACGCTGATAATGCTGATCGAAGGTTTCCAAAAGTGGACCAGAGTGACCTGGTGTCTTTTTCTGGAAATGCAGGTAGCCTGGTCATCTTTAATCGACTGATGCCGCATACCAGCTTGCAGAATGCTTCATCGCACCATCGCTTTGTTCAATATGTGACCATGCAGCCCACTGTTTCACTGGAAAAAGAAAGGCAGCAGCGCATTTATGAATGGCAGAACAACATGCCGCCGAAGTGGGCCATCAGCCAACAGGTTCCCGGCCAGGATATTCCGGAACCAGGCGGTCGGGCCGAATTAACGCGCCTGGGGGAGAAGCTGGTCGGAATAGCAGATTGGTAATCCAAGCCATCACCATTAGAATGTCGGCGTTTTATAGCCACCTTAAACTCGGGCAAAGGAACTCAACCTGTTATGTGCCTTACTTGAAAATTTTCTCTGCTGCATGGTTGGCTTTGTTTTTGAGTAGCTGTGCTAGCGAACGCGACCAGGCACCTGGCCTGATCGTAGTTAATGCGGACGTTCGCACCGTTGATTCAACCCTGCCCAGGGCAGAAGCATTTGCCGTTACTGCTGGAAAATTCACGGCGATCGGATCGTCCGCAGAAATTAGTGCGCTGGCATCAGAAACAACACAGATCATTGATGCCGCGGGCGTTACGATTATTCCGGGCTTGATAGACGGGCATAGCCATATGATTAGCGGGGCCAGCCTTGCAACCGGTGTTGACCTAACCGACATTGCAGACAAACAGGAATGGCTTAGCATTGTTGGTGCCAGGGCAGAGGCTCTGCCGCGTGGGGCCTGGATTCTGGGCGGCCGTTGGAATCACATGCTGGGTGACGGTGTACTTCCGTCAAAGGAGATGCTTGATGCGGTGGCTCCGGAAAACCCGACACTGCTGGCCGACATCGATGGCCACTCCCAGTGGGCTAGTAGTCTGGCTATCAGGCTCGCTGGCATCACTTCAGACAGTCGTGTGCCAGCGGGTGGCGAAATTCTGGTTAACAAGGTCACCGGCGAACAGACGGGGATCTTCCTAGAGGGTGCGGCAAGCTTGTTTGACGGTGCACCTGGTCTTGCAGCTGCCCGTGATGCGGTCACTGGCGCGAGGGAGGCAGTTCGAATGGGCAACCGGCTTGGACTCACCGGGGCGCATGATATGAGTGGCAATATGGATGCGTTCCTAACGGTACTCAGGGAAGGAGATCTCACCCTGCGGATTTGGGCAGGCAGATTCGTGACGCCGACCGATGACCTGGCAGGCCAGCTAGATTCCATGGCTGCTGAAAGAGACCGTGTGCGTAATATCGTTATACAGGACGAGCGAGTTGCTGCCATGGGTCCTTTGCTGGAAGTTGGTTACGTGAAGATGATGATTGACGGCGTGTTATCAACCTATACGGCGTTAATGCATGCACCTTATGCCGACCGGCCAACGGCGTCACCAGCACCCTTCATCAGCAAAGATCACCTTAACCATATGGTAGCCGCCGCACATGATGCCGGCTGGCCGGTTGCCGTACATGCCATTGGTGATCGGGGTGTTGCATGGGTATTGGACGCCTTTGAAGCATCGCCACGTGCTGCAGATGCACTTATGGATCGGATCGAGCACGTAGAACTGGTAACTGGCGCGGACATAAAGCGGTTTGGCCAGCTGGGTATCGCAGCATCAATGCAACCCCACCACGCAACCTGTTGCGTGGGTGACTACGTTATCGATCGTATCGGTCCCGAACGCTTGCAAAATGCCTATGCGTGGCGGCAGATGCTCGATAATGGCAATCATCTGGTTCTAGGTTCTGATTGGTCGACTTCACCGTTTAATCCCCTCATTCAGATCGGTGACACCCTGCATCGCCAAACCCGCATGGATGGTGTTGTCCGCCCCTGGGACCAGGGCAACACACTGACCTTTGAGGAAGCGCTCTACGGCTATACCCAGGCCGCTGCAGATATGACACCATGGGCCGATGAAATAGGCAGTATCTCAATCGGCAAGTGGGCAGATTTTGTCATTCTCGACCAACGCATAACTGACCCTGTTGGTCGATCGATTGCGGATCGAACGGTTATCGCTACCTATTTAGCGGGCCAGAAAATTTACCAGAGCAAGTAAAGGAGGCATCATTATGCCAATACAAGTTATCGTTCCCGAATCCGCCCGTAAGACCTATGAGAGCTGGCATTTCGCTCCCGCGGTAAGTCATGGTGATCTTATTTTCTTTTCCGGGGTTGTAGGCAGAGGCGAATCGTTGGAAGATGAATTTCGAGATGCCTGGCAATCGCTGGGTGAGACTTTGCTGGCTGCGGGTGTAGGCTATGATGACATCATTGACAGCACGCTCTATGTGGTCGATCTGCAGAAGAATGCTGCAACGATGGCCAGGGTCAAGGATGAATTCATCAAAGAGCCCTACCCAGCATCCACCTGGATTGGAATTACAGAGCTCGTTATACCGGGCACCCGTGCAGAGATTAAAGTGACAGCGCGTAGGCTTAGATGAACAAGCAGGCCTGCTGATCTGTACCTGTAGGAAGTATGGTAGAGGCAAGCATTACGATGTTCTTGCTGAGAGACTTTAATCCAGTATTCCCTGATCGCTCCTATAATCGACATGAGAGGGAGTCAGATTTTCTAGCGACGTGCGCCAATGCGCATTCTCGTCGTAACGGATAAATCGCGGCCCAGGTTCTTGGATTCTCGTGCAAGGTATAGTGGCTTAACAGAATCTGGTCTTTCATGGACCGATGGCAGTGTTCGACCTTGTCCAGGATCTATGAATGTTGGCATTTGGCTCGCGTATGAGCCCGGCAGTTTCCTGCAGGTAATCAGCCATCCTGCTCAGGAAATAACGAGAACCCGGCCATGTAAGTTACTCACTAACGATCCCGTTTACTGGTGGGGCGTTAGACAATACATTGACACGTTTGGAGAAAGGTGGTTTGTGCTTCCCATGCCTATCGTGAAATGATAATAGGCTCTGATTGCTTTTATTCACTGCCTTCCTTAACAGGGTTTTAATTGATATTTAGGGCGTGAACAGTCCAAGTATCAGCATGGATCCGATACAAGAGACCTATTAATAGCCAACAACTGGTTAAATGATCCCAAGGGTTTTGCTATTCTTTAGTTCAACAACGGGTGATTGGCACATTAGCTATGCAGGATAGAACCTCAGATCAGGAAATTGGGTCACAATTTGACGTTATTATTATTGGAGCCGGTATCTCTGGCATGTACCAGCTTTATCGATTGCGGAAACTGGGGCTGACTGTTCGGGTCTTTGAAACTGGCAAAGACGTTGGCGGTACCTGGTATTGGAATCGCTATCCCGGGGCACGGTTCGATTCTGAAAGTTATAGCTATGGCTATTCGTTCTCGGAGGAGGTACTGCAGGAGTGGGAATGGAAGGAGCATTTTTCAGCGCAGCCTGAGACCCTGCGCTATTTAAATTACGTTGCCGATAAATTCGAATTACGAAAAGACATCGAATTTAATACACGAGTTCAATCTGCAAACTATGAAAAAGTTCAGAATCTCTGGTTGGTCACTTCAGACAAAGGCCATACCAGCAGCGCGCGGTTTCTGATAACTGCGGTGGGACCAATATCGGCGCCTACGCTGCCGAACATTGAAGGACTTGACAGCTACGAGGGTGATGCCTACCACACAGGTAACTGGCCACATGAGCCAGTGGATTTCCGCAACAAGCGAGTCGGGGTCATCGGTACCGGTGCGACAGGGGTTCAGGTTATTCAGGAAGTCGCCAACACGGTTGGCCATCTAACGGTGTTCCAGCGTTCGCCTAATTATTGTACCCCCCTGGTTAATTCACCGATTGACGAACCAACCCAGAAGAAAATTAAAGCAAGCTATCCAGAAATTTTTCAGAAATGTTCCGAAACCCATGGCGGCTTTCTGTACAAGGCCGACCCCAGGTCTGCATTTGACGTGACTTCGGAAGAGAGGCAAGCATTCTATGAAAAGCTTTATGCAGAACCGGGTTTTGGTATTTGGATGGGTAATTTCCGAGACGTTCTAGTGGATAAGCGAGCCAATGACACGATGAACGAATTTATTGCCAGGAAAATCCGAGAACGAGTCATTGACCCTGAGATTGCAGAGAAGCTTATCCCAACTGATCATGGGTTTGGTACCCGGCGAATACCAATGGAAACTAATTATTACGAAGTATTTAACCAGGATAACGTACAGCTGGTTGACCTCAATGAAGAGCCTATCAGATCTATTACGCCACTCGGTGTTTTAACCGAGGCAGACGAATACGAGTTCGATATTATAATCTACGCCACTGGTTTTGATGTTGTTACTGGGTCATTCGATAAGATCGATATTCGGGGCGAAGGCGGCCGACGACTCAAAGATAAATGGTCCGATGGGCCGAAAACTTATTTAGGTCTGCAGAGTGCCGGCTTTCCAAACATGTTAACGCTGGTCGGCCCCCATAATGCCGCAACATTCTGTAATATTCCGCGTTGTATAGAACAGAATGTAGACTGGGTCACTGATCTGATTTTGTTTATGCGTGATCAAAACCTGGTAAAGGTTGTTGCCAGCGAAGCAGCAGAAGAAGAATGGACCGAGCATGTTCTGGAAACAGCAGAAAAAATGCTCTTTGCCAAGGTGGACTCCTGGTTTATGGGCGTGAACAAGAATCTGCCCCATAAACGCGAGCGCAGATTCCTACTTTATGCTGGTGGTTCTCCAGCTTATCGAGAAAGATGTAATGAAGTTGCAGCAGACAATTACCGAGGTTTCCAGCTCCAATAGGTTTCACGAAGCCAGGGTACCAGGGAAGGCAGGCCAGGAAGGCGAATGCGCCGGGAATTTATCAGTTAATAAGCTGTTTACAGGTGGAATAAGGGAATCGGATATTTGTGACCCAGCAGAAAATTCAAGAATCGTGTCAGGGTTAAGTCGCAGCCTAAGCTGGTTAGAAATGCCTGGCCAAGCTGGCTTTTTTGGCGTTTTGTCTGCTTTGGAATTTTTATTCCTGCAGAGATAGCCCGGGAATATCAGAGCGCGCTGCAACCACGGATTGCATTGAATCCGGCAGTCGAAAAGGCAATTCCCCCTGGGCTTGAAATTGCCCAGTGATGGCCTCCAGGATGACTTCATCAGAAATGCCGAGATCCACATAAATGCCTGCTGCCAGCGGTAACAGGTTGTTGATAACGCAAGGCCTCACCATCTGGATGACAAGAATGACAGGGTTGGATCTGGCTAAATAGCGGATTTTTTCAAGCTCGGCGCTCTGGTTGTTATACTCAAGTGAACCCTCGTGTTGTATCGAGCCGAAGAAGTGATTGGGATGCAGTATTTCATGGGGTGATGTAATCCTGATAATCAGGGTGGTCTTCTCGGGCAAGCTATCAGAAGAATCCAGATTGCAGAATGCCAGTGCCGAGGGATCAACGGCCGCGTGTTTTTTCAGGCAAACCAGGGCTCTACGTTGGGCGTTCAGCGCCAGGCGCTGATGTTCGGAACAATTCACAATGGCTGTTGCTCTTGCTGTATCGACAAAAGGCGCATCGAACAGACCCAGTTCAAACTTGATCCTGAGCAATCTTGCCACCGCTTTGTCAATGCGTTCGACTGATACAAGGCCGGACGCGACCGCGCTGGCCAGTGCCTCGACGTCTTCTTCGCCTCCCAATTGATCCACCCCCGCATTGATACTTTTGGCTATGCGCTCGATTCGAGTTAAAGCTGTCACTCCCCAGGGCATGGCTATATCATCGGGTGTTTGCCTCTTCTTTGGGTTTTTGGTTGCAGCTGTTGCATCACGATAAATAGCCCAGTCGGACAGAATAAATCCGTTGAAACCCTTTTGACCTCGTAGCAGGGTTTCGAGCAGGTAATGACTGAAACCAGCGGCGACAGCTTCAACAGGCGTGCCATTAGAGGTGAGACGATGCGCAATTGTATAGCTTGGCATGACACCGGCCACATGTAGCCCGAAGGCGCCAAGAAAGGGTTCGATATGATAATCCAGGCTCTCATCTGTTACGGCTGAAAATTGACCATAGTCATTGTGTCCGTCGAACCCGTCTGGCGCTGCACCATAGCCCACCCAGTGTTTAACAACGGCCGCAACACTTTCAGTATTGAGCCCTGTGGTACTGTTCTGCATACCCTCGACATAGGCTTCAGTCATCGTTCGTGCAAGCTGAGGATATTCGCCAAATGTACCTGAGATCCTTGACCATCGCGGTTCAGTTGCAATATCGGCCTGGGGTGACAAGGCCATATGGATTCCGACTGCGCGGTATTCTGTTCGTGCAATTCCTGCAAATTCACGAGTTATAGAAGCGTCCTTTGTGGCGGCCAATCCAGTCGTTTCCGGCCACTGAGAAAATCCCAGCGCCCGACTGCTCGCGCCAGTGACGTGTTGGAAGTGATGTCTTGGATCGGTGCTGATGGTCACTGGAATGCTTAGTCGTGCCTGGGCTGCAATTGCCTGAATGCGGTTGTTCTGTATCGCAAAGTCGCCGGGCTCCACATTCAACCGAGTGATTAAGTGGTTGATTGATTTAGCCAGTAATTGATCACTAATAGGACCTTCATCGTAGCTGTTTCCTATACCCAGTGAACCGAGTGGTCCTTGAGACCGCGCTGTCCCATGCATCATGAGGCCAATCTTTTCGGCCAGGGTCATGCGTTTTTTTAGATCACTGACACGCTCGGCAATGCTGTTGCGGTGGTCTTCAAAAGGTGCAAGTACGCCGTCATGATCGAGGTCACGGAAGATTATGCCATCTTTTTTAAAGGTTTTCTCAGTCATAAGGGCTTCTTTATTGTCTGTTGTTTACTCATAGCTTGATCTTAAGATCGTACCAGTTACCAACTGAAGTTTGGTTAACTTGTCGTATTTAGCAGCACTGGGGTGAGCCTGACCTCTTACAAGGCGTTTGCCAAGGTTTCTGCTGACGAAGCTGCCATCCTGCACGTTAAGCACCTTTGGAGCTCGCAGAAACCGAGACTCATTGATCTTTTTTTGCCGTGGTAATGAAGACGACCTCATAGCGTTGTTTTTCAAGACACTTCTCCAGACCGGTGTATTCTCTAAATTCTTCAGTGGCGTCGGCAGAAAGATAAAGTCCTCCGCCGACGGCTGTTAATGTCGCATAGAATGGAATGAAAAACGGTGCCAGAAAGCCGCCGGACGCCGTGATTGAAATAAGGGCAGCGATACCCGTTGCGGCTGTCAGACCACCCGTTGTTTTTAAGATCCTGTTAGTAATCTTTACTTTTGTATCGGTTTTATCAGTGCAGCTGAGAACGTCTTTTTCGAGTACCCGAGGCTCTAGCGGGGGGGGGTATTAAGAATATAGACGGGTGTGCCTCTTACGTGAGTATAGTACTCGATTGATAAACTTGAGTTATTGGTAATAACACAGCCCGGGGCCAGCAAGATGAGGCAGCTGAGGCGATTATGCGATTAAATGTATGCCGCATTGGCGTACCTTGTGAGGTGCCTGATCCAACTGAGTGATTACCCTAAGGGAGCAGATACTGGCTGGGGAAGGACGGGGATTGAAAGTCGGTAAATACAAGACCTATTTGTTATGCAATAGTTCCCAGAGCACAACGATATCCGTTGGAATTTTGCTAATTGACCAGGATCTAGATTCACCTCATATAGATCGCATCCGCTCTTTACGGGACCCGGAAAGGCAGCTTTCGAAAAAAGTGGGAGTGTCTACTCTTGTTTATTCTGGGAGGCTACAACAGTCTGATGATCTGATCTGCCAGATACCACGATGGTTTCATTGTAGTAAGCCAGACAACTTCGGGCTGGCAAAGAGCCGCATCAGCACAATAGGTATAGTGGATTGTCCGCCTTTTTGCAGGGCAGGGTTGATAACTAATTCAAGTTCCCTGAGTTTAAAGGCGTTTTCTATTCGCGCAGGAGTTGGCTTTAATCCCTGGAGTTGAATCTTCGCATGGTTCAGTAATTCCAGCGCCTGCACCTGATCTCCTGCGATGATATAAATCCGAGCAGCATCGAGCTTCCACTGCGGGCTGCTGCTGAGGGCTGTTTCAACTGATCGCCAACGCTCAATCGCGCCCGAATAATTACTTCTTTTTAGTTCAAGTTCGGTAGCATAGCGCTGCAATTGTGGAACAGAACCCAGTCTTTCAATGGCCCCATCCAGCAACCGCAGGGCCGGGGAGGAGTCCTGAGGCCACTTTTCAAGTAATACGCCTGCCGCCGCAAGGTACTCGCCAGGATGGGGATTGCGAGAATGCCTGAAATAAGCGCTGAAGTTATCCATTGCCAGATCCAGCTCGCCAATAGCCCGTGCTGCTTTTGCGCCGTACAGAAAGGATAATGCGTGACTGGGGTATCTTTTGAGGTAACGTTTGAAAGAAGCGATTGCCTGCTTAAATTCATCATTCTTGGATTGAAGCTTGCCCATCTCAAAAGCAGTCTCGACCGGATCCCCAAGGGACGCTGCATGGCCCAGGTCCTGCTGTGCTTTTTTCATATCCCGTTTCTGAATATAAAGCGATGCTCTTTTTATTCTGAGTGCCTGGGATTGTGGGTTTTGCTCAATCAAGTGATTAATGCGATCAAACTGGCTGGCGGTGCCAGGGTGAGCTGAACTCACCGAGGTCAGCAAGCCGATAGTAAAAACGGCCAGTTTATGAAAAAACATCATGGTTGAGCTTAGGGTTCCCGTTTAATGATGAAATGATCTAGAACCTCGCCATTTTCACTTACAAACCGTGAGGTCAGAGATGTTCTGTTGACATCGATTACCACCGATCCCTTGAGCGAAAGGCCATGGGAGTGATAGCCAGTTTGACCTGCAGGAAAGGTTCTATGGGCCGGATGACCGAGCCAGTTAGGCAGGCTGCAGCCCATCGTTCTGCCGAGTGCACAGGGATTTTCTTTGTCCGCTTTTCCTGCGCTGCCAGCCACTGTGTAGACGGCCTTGTCATCGGCTGCAGTGGCGGAACTGATCTGCCGATAAACATCAGTGCCCTGGCCCATCGAGGGATTCCCCTGGCCATCAAGTTCAGCATGTGTCCGCGGCGTGAAGGTGTCAGACGGCCCATAATGCCCGTTCAGGTACCAGGACCGTTCATAGGAATGAGCATGGCCACTGTAAACCACATCGACTCCATGATCTTCAAAAACGGGTGCAAATGTTTCCCGCATGTCAATCTCATTCTGCTCGACATCAGAATCATGATTCTGGCCTTTAGAGTATGGCGGGTGATGAAAAATGACCAGCGTCCAGTCCTGCGTATTGCTGCTTAAATCGTCAATTAACCAGTCCCGCATTGCCGACCGCTGCACCGGATCACGATTGGAAAGTTGAGAATCCAGACTGACCGTGTGGACGTTGCCATAGTCAAATGAATAATACTGTTCTGTGCCACTGGCTACACCGCCTTGCTCTGCTTT
>JAPKEK010000684.1 GCA_028822125.1 Pseudomonadales bacterium
CGCAGGGGTTTTATCCTGCCGCTTATTACCCCCACAATATCCACTTCCTATGGTCATCTTCGAGTATGGAAGGCAGAAGTGCAGTGGCCATAGAGGCAGGCAAGAAAGTGGCAAACAATGTCAAGATTGAGATGATCGATCAATTCCCCGGTGTTGAATTCTTCAAGACCATCCCCATCCAATCTCTGGTGCAATTTGGTCTCTGGGATGAAATCTTAAAAGAAGACCCGCCCGCAGAACGGCTGGAATACGCAAATGGCATCTGGCACTATGCCCGCGCTGTTGCCTTCGCCAACAAGGGTGAAATCGAAAAAGCCCGGACTGAACAGGCAGCCATAAGTACGTTTAAGGAAAACCAGGATATTCTATTCCTTGATTCAATCTCCTATCCGGCCTCCATGCTGCTGCAAATCGCCGAAGCCCTTGCTTCAGGCGAAATTGCCCTGGCAGAAAACGATCCGGAATCGGCGGTCTCGCACTTTACCTCTGCAGTGGAGGTGCAGGATAAACTGCCCTACACAGAACCACCATTCTGGTATTACCCGTCCCGGCTTTCACTGGGTAAGGCGCTGCTGGCGTCCAACCTAGCTTCACAGGCAGAACAGGTCTATCAGCGTAATCTGGAAAGATACCCTCGCAACGGCTGGGCATTGTATGGCCTGATGCTAGCTTTGTCAGCCCAGGGTAAGGAAACAAGCGCAGTAGCGGCTCGTTTTGATACGGTCTGGGCCAATGCAGATGTGACACTGACGGCATCGCGCTTCTAAGACCTGGTCACACTGCATCAGAGTTTTAACGACCCCATGCGGGGGTAACTCAATCGTAGTTGCCCCCGGATAGTTTTGAGGCACCCGGTCCGCTTTAACATAGCCACCGTTACAAATGCCTCCCGGTAGAGCTGTTAAACTCAGCCTACCCATGGTTCTAATTTTATTGAGTCTCTTGCAACTGCTGGCTTTGCCGTGAGAATTTGTTGGAAATCCAGTAAAGCAGAAGCCCAACAGCGATAATCAACAATCCTGAGAACCCTTCCTGAGGTCGATTGATCAATATATAAATCAAAGTCCAGAGCGTTAGCAATAGAAAAATGAGCGGCGTAAAAGGGTACCCGAATGTTCGATAGGCACCCGGCTTGGACATGCCTTTGGCTCTCATTACAAAGACGCCGGCAACTGTGAACAGCGTGTTGGCGGCTAATACAAACCCAGAAAACACCAGTATTGATTCGAAAGTCGATGTCAGCACTAATATTTCCGCCAATAATGCAACACAGACAATTGCAGCTATGGGTAGGCCTGCCCGGTTGGTGATGGACAGAAATCTAAAGATTCTAAAATCCTGGCCAATTACCTGTAGTACCCGTGGGCCTGCCATGAGCATAGCACTTACAGTAGAAATCAGCAGAGCCGATAACATCAACCCCATCAACCTGCCCGCCTCCTCACCGAAGGCATATTCAGATGCTATGAGCCCTACTTCTATCTTGCCCTTCATGGCATCCATGGGGGCGGCCAGTAGAAACAGATAGTTCAGCATCAGGTAGAACACAATGACTACAATGGTTCCAACAAACAGCACTAACGGCAACCTTTTCTGCGGCGCATCTAACTCATCGAGAATATAGGTCGCAGCATTCCAGCCGGTATAGGCGTAATTCACGTAAATCAATGCCACGGCGAACGCACCACCGGTTAAAACTGCCGCATCACCGCTTACTGGAATCAATGAAATTGATTGCCTGCTCTCCGAAAAGAAAAACACCAGAAAGCAGAAAGCCAGAATCAAGAGCACTTTTATCGTGGTAAAAACCAGTTGCGTCTGACCACTGGCGCGACGACTATAACAATGCAAACAGGTCAGGCAGAGAATCAGCAATGCCGCCGCCAGGCCCGAGTTAACCCAGCTAACAACCGAACTCAGGTACGCCCCGAAAGTCATTGCTGCCAGGGCTATGGGTGCAGCAA
>JAPKEK010000685.1 GCA_028822125.1 Pseudomonadales bacterium
ACGCTTACGGAAACAAACACGAGCTGGGGTATCGCTACGGGAGAACGCGCCACAGCCTGTTCTGTTTTGTGAGGTTGTCCCGGCCATGTTCTAGCCAGTGACCGAAACAGGGGTTTCGCGTCAGTCTGGCAAGTTAACGCAACGACTCCCGGTTAAGCCAGGACCGCGGCGTGTTCATTTGCAAGGGTAAACGTAGAAACTCCAGGGTTAGGGTTTATTTTCTGCGCATGGATCATTACCGAACAATTACGTATTATCTGAATGCGATTGTAGAGAATAATCATGATTTGGAGAACAAAATGGCGTATCCGCTCAGTGGTATTAAAGTTCTTGATATGTCCCGAGTACTGGCTGGCCCTTTTGCCGGCCGGATGCTGTCAGATCTGGGTGCTGATGTGGTGAAGCTTGAGCCCCCTGAAGGGGACATCACGCGTATGTGGGGGCCTAAAGTGGGTGGCATTTCCGGTTACTTCCATCAGCAGAATGCCGGTAAGCGAAATATCTCCGTTGATCTGCGCAACGCCAGGGGTGCGGCCCTGGTGAAAGCGCTCATACAGGAAACAGATGTTCTAATTGAGAATTTCCGGCCGGATGTGATGGGCCGTCTGGACCTGGATTACGACACACTGTCAGCCATCAACCCACGCCTGATTATGCTGTCAATTTCGGGTTTCGGAATCGACAATCCAGATAGCGGCCGAGCAGCTTATGCCCCGGTAGTTCATGCAGAAACGGGCCTGGTGAGCCGTCAGGCCATGGTCAGCAAGGCTTTCCCGGCTGATATTGGCGTTTCCATAGCCGATACCAATGCCTCCCTGCACGGTTTAGTCGGGCTCCTTGCTGCGCTGTATTCACGGGAATCCAGCGGCCAGGGGGATCATATTGACCTGGCTATGGTCGATGCAACCGTGGTGACCAACGATGGTATGAATTTCGCGCTGGAAGGTGTTAAACATGGTGTGCTCAACGAAGTGTATGAAACCAGCGCTGGCTTGCTGATGCTTGCCGGGGAATTCAAGTTCATCTGGCACCAGCTCAATACCCTCTGCGGGGTCGTCGACGGCCTTGATACTGCATCACCCGTTAGCCTGGAAGAAAAAATCAGCGTAAGGAGAGCCGCCACCCTGCAGTTTTTCTGTGAGACCTGTAAAACCCGGGCAGCAGTAATCGTCGCCCTTGATCGAATGAATATTGCCTGGGGAGATGTTCGGCCAGCGACCGATATCCGTGAACTGGCGTGTGTTCAGTCCAGAGGTACCATTACCGATGTTGACAATCGCGAGGGTGGAACGCGACCAACCACCCAGTCACCTTACCGTTACCGACGACTCGAATCCCGGGTTCGAGCCGGTGCGCCTTATTTAGGCGAACATAACACCATGGTGTTAGCGGAATGGCTGAGGTGGACTCAGCACGAAATTTCAGAATACAGCGATGTACTGATCGCCCAGGGCCATGCTGAATAAATCGATCGGTCATTACCCTTATTGAGATCATGCGGATCCGGAATAAGTAATCGCCCATGCGTGATCATAGTGTGAACTGAAAATTGAGAACCTGCCTGCTTGTCTCAAAACTTTACAAGCTTCGTGTGCCTCTGCCGATTGCCTGAAGCTCTCAGCCGTCTGCAGTGCGCTGCAGATCAGGGTCATAGCAGCAGGCGCGGTCGATAGTATGCACCGCCACAGCACGGCCGATGACCCAGCCTGTTGGCTTATGGCAAGGGTAGCTATTATGATGTTTCCGACTGGGCTCACGCATTTGCCTGGCGAGTGAACTATCCTTTATAGAAATCGATAATCGGCAGGGAGTCAACTTTGAAAAAAGCCTTAATCGGGTTACCGGCTTCAGCTTGTCTCGCGCTGCTGTTGGTGGCCTGCTCAGACCCAGTGGAAACCTTCGATACACGGATTCGAAACGCCTATGTTATCGACGGATTAGGCAACCCGGCGAGAGCGGCA
>JAPKEK010000049.1 GCA_028822125.1 Pseudomonadales bacterium
AGGCCGGACTACGATATTATGTCCTTTGCTATTGAGCCTGGTGACGTTGTCATATTTCATCCCATGATGCTTCATGGAGGCGCCCCTACCGATTCAGGAAGGACACGCAACACCTTGTCACTACGTTACTTTGGCATGGATGCAAGCGTTGCCTGGCGACCCAATGACACCATGGAACGCATTGCAAAAATCGCATCCGGACCTAATGTACATCCCATGAACAGAGCGAAGCAGCGGGGTGTTGGTGCACCCTTTAGAGATACCGGTTTCCCAAAAGTGGGCTAACAGCTAACCAAAGAAAATCAGGAGTGCCTATGACAAAGCAGATTGTTGTTGCTATCTCGATCTTATTCAGTTTACTAGCCATGAGCTGCCTGGGCCACGGTGTACTACCGGCTTCAGAGTCCAGCGATCAGGAAAGGCTAATCCAGTTTCCCGATACGAGATCCTACAAAACCCTAATATTGGACCCGCACACCCATTCTACTTTTTCTGATGGCCATGTGTGGCCTACCATTCGAATTGCCGAAGCCCTGAAAGATGGTCTTGATGCCATAGCAATCACCGAACACCTGGAATGGCAACCTCACCTGGCGGATATTCCGCATCAAGACAGGAACCGTTCGTACAACATCGCGGTCGACGCGAATGGCACAAATGAGCTTATGGTGATTTCGGGGGCGGAGATTACCAGGAACGCGCCCGCCGGCCATATCAACGCGTTATTCCTTCAGGACGCTAACCTTTTGTTAAAAGACGTCTCGCTCAGTGACCCAGCTGACACTCTGGCTTATTACCGCGCGGCCAACCAATGGCCTGCTCAAAATGTTGTTGATGCTGCCAATGCACAGGGTGCGTTTCTGTTCTGGAATCACGCCTGGTGGCGCCAGGACTTCGCCAATGGCATTCCCGTTGCACCCGAGTTCCATCTATCAAATGCTGAAAGGAAACTGATCCACGGTATCGAAATTGCCAATGGCAACAGCTATTCAGAAGAGGCCTTTCAGATCGCAATAGACCTGGGCCTGACCCTGCTGGGTGTTTCTGACATACACAATCTGATCGACTGGGACTTCCCGCCGAGCCAGGGTCGCCATCGCCCGGCGACGCTGGTTCTGGCTGAGCAGCGCTCCCCATCAGCAATGCGTGAAGCGCTATTTTCAGGAAGAACCCTGGTCTGGTTTAATAATCTGTTAATCGGCCACGAGCCGCATATGAATGAATTGCTGACCGCCTCGCTGGAAATCAGTGCAGCCTTTTATGCGGAAAATTCTGAGATACTTCACCTTGAAATAAGTAATCATTCCGATGCAGACTTCCGGCTTCAAAATAAAAGCCAATATACCTTTACCAATAGCACAGATTTTCTCTCAATTAAACCACATAAGACTCGAGCTATCGGTGTAAAAACCGGCAATCGGGTCAAACAGATCAGCCTGAAATTTGAAGTATTAAACGCCCTGGTCAAGCCAAAACAAACCGCCCGGCTGACCTTGTCATCGCGGGTTGAAACCAGGGAATAACGAGCATGAAGAAGCAGCAACCGGGAAGGGTGTACACTAGCAATGCTGACAGTACTGATAACGACTAATCTATAGCCAATGCGACCACAGTGCTGCTGTCAGCACAGCCGCAGGACATAGAATGGAAATTGATTTAACGGGTCAAGGAGGGTTGAACCCATGAAAATCACTCGAAGAGACATCTCCAAGGGCCTCGCGGCGGCAGCTTCCACTGCCCTCATGAGCCCATCCCTGGCCAGCTCACTGAAGCCTTCCAACCATAAGAAGATGGCTAAACGCAAGAATGTGCTCATCATCGTCACAGACCAGGAACGGGCCAGGCTGACCCTGCCCGAAAATCTCAACCTACCGGCACGGCGCAAATTCGACCACTCAGCAGTCGCTTTCGAGCAATATCATATAGCCTCTCTTTCATGTGCTCCTTCACGCTCGGTTATCTATACCGGCCAGCATGTACAGAAAACCCGGCTATTCAATAATCCGGGTTACGGTGACGGTGCGGTCGATCTGAATCCGTTAAAAACACCTACCCTGGGTCAACGCTTCAAGGATCTTGGATACAAGACTGCCTACAAAGGTAAGTGGCATTTATCATCATTTAACAATTCAGACCGCTCCGACAACCGGCAAGCACTTAAGCCGTTCGGCTTTGACGAGTGGCAAAATGGTAAAGATACCGGTGGCCTGGTTTATCAAGGCGCAAGCGATGACAAAGATATCCTGACAGATGCTCAGAATTTTATGAACAGGCAGCGCCAGCAGGACGACGTTGAGCCCTGGTTTCTGGCCATTAATTTTCACAACCCCCACGATGTCATGTGGTTAGATGCCAATGGCCGTCAGGCAGCCACCCGACTTCGTCCTGGTTTAGTCAGCGACATGGCTCCGGCCATGGATCAATACCCTTATAACCATGACTTCGGGTTTGAACTCCCGGCGAGTTTTGGTGACGATCTTTCAAGTAAACCGGAAGCACAACAGCTGTTCCTGGACCAGGCACAGTACTTCTATGGCCAGCTTGACTCTGACGATGCGCCGGCACATCAAAGGGTACTGAATTATTATGCTGCCTGCCTGCTCGACTCGGATAAGATAATCGGTTCGCTCATGCAATATTTAGATAGCACAGGTTTGATAGACGACACTATCGTTGTTATGACCTCGGATCACGGCGAAATGGCCGGTGCCCACGGCATCCGGCACAAGGGACCCTTTATGTACCGTGAAAATATCAACGTGCCTATGTCAATCCGACATCCGCAAGGTTCGGCGGGCATCACCTCGAAGAGATTATTCAGTGCTCTGGACCTAACCCCCACCTTGCTGGGACTGGTAGGAGCAAATTCACTGAATCACAACCCTGACTTGAAGGGTTTTGATCATAGCGATTTTATTTTAGGGAGAAGTAACAACAACCCGCGTCAGGAATTGCTGGTTAATTTCAGCAACACTACGCAGGGTAATCCTCGTCTGGACAAAATCAGAATGTCAGCGAAAAGAGCTGAAGACCAAGGGGCCCCGGCGAGACAGTTTCACTTTCCCGAGGATTTCATCCAATTCGATTCACGCACGCTCGGTCGAGGGATATTTGATGGCCGTTACAAATTTTCCCGCTGGTTTACACCCGGGGACCATCACCTTGCAGATACCTGGGAAGTACTGGTCGGTCGTAACGATCTGGAACTCTATGACGTTATCAATGACCCGGACGAATTACAGAACCTGGCGCATCACCCAGAACAGCACAGGGCTCTGGTCATGGAGATGAATACGAAACTGAACCAGTTAGTTGCAAGGGAGGTCGGCACCGACCTGGGCGCACATCTGCCCGGTGACCCGGCAACCTGGACAGCAACTTAATGCTCAGAAGACTCAATGTTTCCGAGGTAGCACACCCATCGCTCGCTTAGCCTCAGGCAGCTAATGTTCAAAAAACCGTAGCATAAGTATCCATACCTTCCAGAAATGATGGCGGAGCAAACCTTAGAGTCAGAAGATTAAGGGCGAAACAACCTTTATCATTGGTTTATCCTGGTCAACTGCTGTACCGCGCAGAAACCTTAGGTATTCAGTCCGCAACAATTAATCAGATTCAATGGCCTGGCGAGCATACGCGTCATTGCCGCCTGGCTTCATGCCCTGTTTTTACTCTATCTTTACGCCAAAATGTACCTGGTGCTGTCAGGTGATATGGAGCAATTCGCTTTTGGTATGCCTGAGTGGCTGCATGGCCGAATGCTGGCAATGACCCTGAACCTCATGCTGGGAGTTTATTTGATTGTCTGTGCTATTCGTCACTGGGTAGAGAATGCCGGAACGCTCTCCATGCGCGTTCTATACAGCCTGGTTGGCCTGATGGTGACGATCAATCTATGGATTTCCTGGTACTTTAATATAGCCAGTTCTATCTGGCACTGGTGCGTCTGCCAGTTTCGACTTCAGCGGAAGGTTATGCGGCCAGGCCAGCTGACCAGCGCACTGATCGAAAGGGTTACAGACCTTAAACAAGGTCCCGTGTTATAACAGTAAGTCAATTCTATGATTTGCATTGTGCTCGCCTTTACCCGCACATTCTGGCTTGAGGGTTTTATCTATCAGCGTGCAAACCACTGAACCAACAACGAGGCATATATGACATCAGACCCTGGCAACGAAAGTATTTACCTCAGTTCCGGTATTCAAGCAGAGACCATTTCCATCGGCACCGGAAACCCGCCGAGTTATCATCAGGCTATCACCGAACCCCTGGAGATCCCGCCAGCCGAAATCTTTGGCAAATTGTTCATACCCCGTGGCCAGGGACCCTTCCCCGTGGTCATAGTCGTTCCGGGTAGCCTGGGCGTCGGACCCTCTCACATTAACAAGGCAGAACACTTCACCAGCAGTGGCATAGCAACCTGCGTGATCGATCCTTTCGGCTCCCGCGGAGTGACATCAACCGTGGCCAACCAGTCCCAGTACACCTTCGCGACCAGTGCCTGGGACGTTCTGGCAACCACCACCGCCCTGCTTGAGCGGGACGAGATTGATGCAACCCGGATCGGCGCCCAGGGTCATAGCCGAGGTGGTACAGCGGTCCTGTGTGCAGCCAGTATTGCTCAGTATACGCAGGCTGACTTCAACCTGTTGGGCATCTATGCCGCCTATCCCTGGTCAGGTCATCAGTTCCTGCATCCAAAAGTTGGCCAAAGCCGGATCAGGGCGGTCATTGGTGAACGCGACGAGTGGTGTCTGCCGCAGCAGGTTCAGGGGCACATACATGCCATACAATTACAGGGAGGCGATGCCAGTTTCAGGTTATTTGCCGATGCACAACATAGTTTTGACCGAAATACCCCTGTTGAGATGATTGGCGATGCATCCGTATCACCGGGTGCGCCCACCGTCTATATCGATGATCAGGGCACCCTGATTGATCCAAGAACCTCTTTGCCGGATAAAAGCCTGACCGAGCGAGACCTCATGCTATATTCGGTCAAGACAGGTCATGGTAGAAGGGGCGCTCAACTGGGTTCACAGGGCGACCAGGCACAGGCCTTTCATGACGATATGATGGCGTTCTGGACTGGCCTGTTTAACCTGTAAACAACCCTATAAAGAAAGTCGCCTGCAAGAACCCGGGCACGCGTCTTAGGCGTGCTGTCCAGGCTCACCTGCGGACAAAATATCGATACACAGGCCAGGACACAGCGGTCATAGCCACTGCACAAAGCAGTCTCTCGCTCGGCATAGGCCTGAAACAAGGTAACAATAGTCCAGCCTACCAGGCACACGATCGTACTCAACAACACAAACAGGCCTCCAAGTAACCAAAGCCCAAGCTACAAACAAGGCTCCCGAACGACCTCTGCGATTTCGCCAGGCCCGCGCAGAATACCCAGACCAATAACACCACCAATGGTGACTGTCAGAACAAATCTACTGGGCAACGACCGGACCTGAGTCTGCTCTGTCATTTTAGACAAAACCCCTACCTAAAAGCCGGAAACGCCGGCCGGGTAGGCGGGCGCATCGCCTTCTGCGTGGCCGTGTTTCTCGACATAGGCGATGGCCTCCTCCATAACCTGTAACCCTTCCCGAAGCGTCGACTCTTCCATATTGAGTGCAGGATACATACGAATAGTATCCTCGTGATCTGAAATTGCCCATACACCCTGTTCAAGCATCTTTGAACGAACCGCTCGTGCCGTCCACCAGTCTTTTTCATCAGCATTTGTTCCTTCGGGCTTGCAAAAACTCACTCCCAACAATAACCCGTTACCCCTTGACTGACGCACAATGCTGCTGGATTCCCATTTGCTCATGATTTCTGCCGCAATATCACCAAGTCGGCTGGCCTGTTCCACAATACGGTCCCGCTCGAATATCTGCAGCGTCCTAATCGCCGCCGCACACCCTGCTGGCATTCCGGCAAAGGTCGAACCCGATGCAAAGTCCTCGTTATCACCCATGATTTCATCGCGCGCCGAGATTCCACACAGTGGCGCAATACCACCGGACAGATTCTTGCCATAGACGAGGATATCAGGCTCTACCCCATAGTGTTCAATACCCCACATTCGGCCTGTCCGACCCAGCCCTGTCAGCACTTCATCGGCGATCATCAACCAATCGTTGCGGTTACAGATATCGCGAATACCGCGAAGGAAGCGCGTTGAAGGAATCCAGTTACCGCCTTCGGCCAGCCCCGGTTCGACAAGAATGCCGGCAATGTTGTCACGCGCTGCGATGCAGGATGGAATATGGTTGTCGAGATACCAGAGACAATAATCCGTATACTGGTCTTCACTCATGCCCCCTGGTATTCGCTCACTGTACGGATAAGGTGACTTGATAACGCCCCCACCCCAACCCTCAAGGTAAGTACCGTGGCCCGCGTCCAGTCCACTGAGGACTTTCGTTGCCAGGCCCATACCGTGGTAGGAAGAGCTGAAAGTAATGATGTAGCGCCTTTTTGTGTGTGTCAATGCCAGATGGACCGCCGCTTCAGCGGCCTCTGTACCCGATACTTCATAATTGGTTCTGGGCAGGGCCTTGCTTGGCATGATGTCGGCAAGCATTTCCGCCAGGTCATAGCGAAGCGGATGATCATAGTGAAAGCCAAACCGCCGATTAGCCACGTCGACCGCCTCTAGAATCTCAGGATGACAGTTGCCAAGCGGGTTGGTGGCCCAGCCGTTCTGGAAATCGATATAACGCCGGCCGTCCAGATCCCAGACAAAGTCGCCCAATGCCTTATTAATAACGATCTGTCGCACGGGACGAAATCCACGCTGCCCGGCGCGTTTAAGTTCAGCATCAAATCTCAAGCCGTTCTTGAAAAATGGAATACCTCGTTTCAGCGCGGCGAGCGTCTTCGGCCCTGGAAATCGATCCGTCACAATGAGCTACCTCTTATTTATTATGGCCCAGTCTGACACAGGAACAGGGACAGGAAAAAGTATTTCCACCGCTACTGCGCAGGAATTCCTGCATTTTCATCTGCAAATACAGTGGAACGGAAGATGAAGGCCCGCTGGCGCGCTAAATAGATACCTTACTAAAGTGCTTTACCAGGCGACAGCGAAGTTCCGTGCGGCCGCCCTCACATTATGGGCGGTCAACTAACCTCGTAGCGGCTGGATTGATGGCGCTCAGTCCATGGAATAACAGATATTCTTCAGATAAACCTGCTTTTGATCTGCCCGGGTAGGGTTCCATAAATATAAAATGCTGATCACATCCGTTAAATCATCGCCCGTAGCCTTAGTACCTGAGCCAACGCCCAGCGCACATCGAATCTACAAGAAAACGCATCAAAATCCGTTGGCAACGGCCCAACATCATTCGAATGAGACCCAAGAACTCAGGCGAGTAACGACAGGCAAATGAATCAAATTGGCTGCCAAGGGCGTACCTGAGGATTAACTCAGCACAACGATAAAGAACCAACTGAAATCAGAGCCGATGACTAATTCGATTTTTGTCAAAAATAGAGTGAGAAAAGACGTGTAAGGATGGTATAAAATAGCACACTGTCGGCAATCTTAAGAGGATTAAATATGCCCCTGGAAATGAATAGAAACGTATTTATCACCTGCGCTGTCACCGGCTCTGGTAACACTCAGGACCGTAGCCCCCATGTGCCCAGGTCTCCCAAAGAAATAGCCGACAGCGCTATTGCAGCCGCACAAGCCGGTGCTGCCGTCGTCCACTGTCATGTCCGAGACCCTGATTCAGGCGTTGCCTCAAGGGACCCCAAACTGTACCGGGAGGTAACCGAACGAATCCGCGATTCAGAAGTTGATGTGGTGTTAAACCTGACCGCAGGCATGGGAGGCGATCTGACTTTCGGCCCACCATCTGCCCCCCTGCCACTCCAGGCGGGAACTGATATGGCCTCTGCCGAAGATCGTATGGAGCATGTGGTTGACTGCCTACCAGAGATCTGCACGTTGGATTGCGGCACCATGAACTTTGCTGAAGCCGACTATGTAATGACCAACACGCCAAGTATGCTCGAGGCGATGGGCAGCATAATGACCGAACTGGAAGTACAGCCGGAAATTGAAGCATTCGACACCGGTCACCTCTGGTTCGCAAAAAAGCTGGTAAACGATGGCGTACTCAAACGCCCGGCTCTGGTGCAGTTATGCATGGGTGTTCCCTGGGGTGCGCCTGACGACCTGAACACCTTCCTGGCCATGGTTAACAACGTGCCCGCAGATTGGCAATGGTCCGGCTTTTCCCTGGGTCGCAATGAGATGCCCTATGTTGCTGCTGCCGTGCTGGCAGGTGGTAACGTCAGAGTTGGACTGGAAGATAACCTATGGCTGGATAAAGGCGTGCTGGCAACAAACGCTGATCTAGTAGCTAACGCAGTGACCATTATTCAAGCCATGGGCGCAAAAGTCATGCGACCCCAGGAAGTACGAGATCATTTAGGACTCAACAAGCGCGCCCCTCGATGACCCAGACAGCTGCAATCATTGGTGGCGGCGTTATCGGCGGCGGCTGGACAGCCCGCTTTTTACTCTCCGGGTGGGATGTCAATGTTTTTGATCCCGATGCCCAGGCCGAACGTAAGATCGACGAGGTGCTCACCAATGCCCGACACTCGCTTCCCAGCCTATTTGAGACTGACCTGCCTGGCGAAGGTAAGCTCAGCTTTGTCAGTAGTTTGGAAGCAGTGGTAAAGGGCGCCAACTGGATCCAGGAAAGCGTTCCAGAAAGGCTGGCGTTAAAACAAGATCTGTTCGCCCAGGTTCAAGCCGTCTGCGATAGCAATGCCGTACTGGCCTCTTCAACCTCCGGCTTCAAGCCATCACAACTCCAGCAACACATGAAAAATCCAGCACAGCTGATCGTTGCCCATCCTTTCAACCCTGTCTATCTTCTACCCCTTGTTGAACTGGTCGGAGACATGCCCACCATCGTTAGGGCTAAAGAAATTTTAGCTAACCTCGGCATGTTTCCCCTGCACGTACGTAAGGAGATCGACGCGCACATTGCAGATCGTTTTCTGGAGGCGGTGTGGCGCGAAGCACTCTGGCTGATAAAAGATGACATCGCGACAACAAGTGAAATCGATGATGCCATTCGCTATGGTTTCGGCTTGCGATGGGCACAGATGGGCTTAGTCGAAACCTACCGCGTCGCCGGCGGTGAAGCCGGCATGAAACACTTTCTGGCCCAATTTGGCCCGGCTTTAAAATGGCCATGGACTAAATTAATGGATGTACCCGAGTTAACCGGCGATTTAATCGAGCGTATTGCCAGTCAATCCGATGAACAATCCGGGGGCTATAGTATTCGCCAGTTAGAGCGCATTCGTGATGATAATCTAGTCGGCATACTGCGTGCTTTAAAAACGCGTAATTGGGGTGCTGGGGAGGTTTTAAACCGGCATGACCAGCGACTACAACCCGAGCGAACCGCCCTGGACAACAAACCCTTTGTCAGTGTAACAAGATCCATTCCAATCGACTGGATAGATTATAATGGGCACATGAACGAAAGCCGATATGGCCAGATATTTTCCGATGCCGCCGATGCGGTGATGGCCTATATCGGTGCCGATCAGGCTTATATTGATTCCGGCCTGAGCTACTTT
>JAPKEK010000686.1 GCA_028822125.1 Pseudomonadales bacterium
TTTGACCTGCATGGCAATGGCATCAGCTGCATATTCTTTTACCACACCACCAAAATCAATTTCCATACCACGCTGGGGTAAAAAAACTTCGCTTTCTGAGAGACAAACCTTATCCCAGCCTACTAAGCGGATAATCTCATCGAGTTCAGCCTGCCCTGGCTGGGTCTGCCGGTCCTTATTCCATACCTTCCTCAGAACACCTGAAGTAATATCAAATAATCCATGGCTCTGTTCATAACAGACGTGCGCATACTGCAACAGCCCAAACGTTTCCGGATCAATCGGGGTTGCTGACACACCCGCTGAGCGATTGATCAATGATGTCACACTGGTATCCAGGTAGCGGGAATATTTCTGCTCGAAACGCGCAGCCTCACCGATACAGGCTGCCACAGCATTCTGCGCGACAGCAGCACTGCCAGAAAAAAGTCGTAACTCACATGGGCAACCCATTGCGTGAAAAGTCGTAGTATAAAGCTGCATCTTACAGCCTGAAGTCGAAACCAAATGACAGCAGACTGAACCGCAACAATCCTGGGTGCTCCGCTCTGCTGGCATTCAGCCCATAACCGCCAGCGCTGAAGTAACGCTCAAAATTAACGCTGACTGACCAGTCTCTTCGGCTGAACCTGCCCTGCAAGCCAATGGTCACCGCACCAAATCCGGACAGCCGGTAGTCACTGGATTGAAACACTGTCTCGGGTAAACCATAGTCGTCACCGCCGACATAGAAGTCCGCCTGATTCTGGCTGTAATAGCGAACACTGGGAATCAACTGAAACTGCTCGGTCAGGTTCTGGTACCAGGCACTACGTAAGGTGTGCGAGCCGATCCCGAAGTCATCGTGGTAATAACGGTAATCCAGATGCAGGCTACTGTCAGAACGCTGCATGAATCGCCTATAACGAAAATTAATCGCTGTTTCAAGCCGCTGTCGCGGTCTGATGTCGCGTAACTTGTAGGGGTCAGACAGGTAACCGTTATGCTGGGTCACACTGAAACCAGACTGCAGCACCGAAGCACGATTTAGCACCTGGGTCCATGCCAGCGAAAATGAAGCGCTTCGCCTGGCCTGTTTCAGGGTGCGGCCAAAACTCAAGGCATCAGAAGGTTCTATTGAATCTGTTGAATAACTCAGGCCCACCGCCAGAGTTGATTGCCTGTTATTAAAATCCCATTCGCCGTTAACGGCCATAGCGGTTGCATTGTAATCGTTTTCTTCTGAGCGGGTGAGACTGAGGCCCAGGCTGGCGGTATCAAAATAGCGCGTCACGCCGACACTCAGTTCATTTCGCGCTTCCTCAATAGTCGCGCCTGACATCACCAATTGCGTGTTTGCGCCGACTAAGGAGACCGTTCCCCAGGGAGAGGCCCCGCTCATAGACTCGTGCGATAGATCCAGGGCGAGGCCCCAGTCTCGACCTATAGGCGTAATCAGATAAAATTGATTGATATTAATATCGTACCGCTGAACACTACCTACCAGCACACTTTCTGGATTCTGATCCGATTCCCGGTAGACCGTGGTTTTAATACCTATTTCAACCTGGTCTGGCACACTCGCAGAGAATGCGGGTAGCGCCAGCGCAGCGCTGGTTAATGCCATCCAGGGAGAAGCCTTAGCCGCCTGCGCCATCAGTTAATTACAACCACAACCAGCCCCAGCAACTTCGCTGTCACCGGATGAGGCCTCATTGCTGAAGTAGACCTGGTTGTGTAGTTTTGCCTGTAACCGGTCTGGTTCGAGTTGCATCTCGGGTCGAGCCAGCAGGCCACGCTGCCAGGGCTGGACAGTCTGACAGCTATACAGCAGCAGGATAATGATAAAAAGCAATAACTTATTCATATTAGTTCAATAAATCATTGATATAGCTTCGGATTTTTTCCATATCACCTTGTCTGAAACCCGTGTGGATCTTAACTATTTTGCCCTGCTGGTTAACAATGAAT
>JAPKEK010000687.1 GCA_028822125.1 Pseudomonadales bacterium
CTGGATCAAGCAATGCCAAAAAATGAACTACAAGATTGAATACAAGCCTATCGAGTTGTACGTCAACAATAGCTGGATTGGCATAGACGATTGATTTGCATTGGTGGTGAGTAGCGGTCACAATGCTCGCCGTTTAAACTAACCCCCAGAGAAACAATGGCAAAGGAAGAACAAATACAAATGTCGGGATCGGTAATAGATACCCTACCGAATACAATGTTTCGAGTAGAGCATGAAAATGGGCACGTGGTAACCGCACACAGTAGCGGCAAGATGCGTAAGAATTACATCAAAATACTGACCGGCGATAAAGTGAAGGTCGAACTTACACCTTATGATCTCAGTAAAGGGCGCATCACTTTCAGGGAATAAGGTCTCCTGAACACCCGCATTGCTGCTAGCTCGAACGACCTGAACTACCCTTCCCACAGAACAGCCCAGATCTGCGCGACCTTAAACGCTGGCAGTTTCTTCTATCACCAGCACCAGGTCATCATCTTCCACTTCCACATTAACAACCCCACCCTTGGCTAGGCGCCCGAATAGAATATCTTCTGCCAGGGGTTTCTTAATCTTATTCTGAAGTAATCGCAGCATGGGCCTGGCCCCCATCAGTCGATCATAGCCGTGCTCAGCCAGCCAATTCCGTGCTGTCTCACTCACGTCAAGCTGAACTTTCTTATCGTCGAGTTGCACTTGGATTCCCACCAGAAATTTATCTACAACAGTCTTAACCACTTCTCTGCTGAGCGCTTCAAACTGAATGATCGCATCCAACCGATTTCTAAACTCTGGGGTAAACATCTTTTTCAAAATTTCCATACCATCCGTAGTATGGTCCTGATGCTGGAATCCCATAGAACTTCTGCTCATCTCCTGGGCACCGGCGTTGGTTGTCATGACTAAAATAACGTTCCTGAAATCGGCTTTGCGTCCATTGTTATCAGTCAAAATACCGTGATCCATCACCTGCAACAGCAGATTAAAAACATCCGGGTGGGCTTTCTCTACCTCATCTAACAGTAATACACAGTGGGGCTGCTTGGTTATCGCTTCAGTCAACAAACCTCCCTGATCAAAGCCAACGTATCCCGGTGGGGCTCCAATCAATCTAGAAACAGTATGTCGCTCCATGTACTCAGACATATCAAAACGAACCAGTTCAACGCCCATGATAAGTGCTAGCTGTTTGCAGACCTCTGTTTTACCAACGCCCGTAGGTCCTGAAAACAGGAATGAACCAATCGGTTTTTCACCTTCTCGCAGCCCTGCCCGGGTTAGCTTAATCGCGCTTGCTAAAGAATCGATGGCCTCATCCTGGCCAAAAATCACCATTTTCAGATTCGCTTCCAGATCTTTCAGAGACTGTTTTTCGGTATGTGAGATACTTGCTGAAGGTATACGCGCTATTTTAGCGACCATCTTTTCTACATCGCTGACGCTGATCTGCTTTTTGCGTCGGCTCACGGGTTGTAACTGCTGATAAGCGCCCACCTCATCGATAACATCAATTGCTTTGTCTGGCAAAAATCGGTCGTTAATATACTTTTGAGCAAGCTCAGCGGCCACTTTCAGACTTCTGTCGGTATATTTCAATTGATGGTGTTCTTCGTAACGGTTTTTCAAGCCCTTCAGAATCAGGTAGGTATCTTCTACACTCGGTTCACTCACATCCACCTTCTGGAAACGACGCGACAAAGCACGGTCTTTATCAAAGATGCCACGATATTCCTGATAGGTGGTGGAACCCATACAACGAACCTCACCCGAAGCTAGAAGCGGTTTAAGCAGATTAGACGCATCCATAACGCCGCCCGACGCAGCCCCTGCACCAATGATCATATGAATTTCATCAATAAATAAGATCTGATTAGTCGATTTTTTAAGCTCATTCAACAAACCCTTGAAGCGCTTCTCGAAGTCACCCCTGTACTTGGTACCCGCCAGT
>JAPKEK010000688.1 GCA_028822125.1 Pseudomonadales bacterium
GGACTGGGATGAGCAAATCCACGAGCCGGAGAATCCTAGACGCTTGCCGCAGCGGCTCGCCGGCAAGGTTGAATTTCGTAACGTGCATTTTTCCTATACCGCCGATACGCCTATCCTCAAGGGTGTCAGCGTAACTATACAGGCAGGCGAAAAACTGGCGATAGTTGGGCCGACCGGTTCTGGAAAGAGCACCATGATTCGATTGCTGGGCCGTTTTTATGATTTCCCGCCGGGTCAGATATTCCTCGATGATATTGATTTAAATGAACTGCATTCAAGAGATGTCCGCCAGAGAATCGGTGTGGTGTTGCAGGATTTCCATATTTTTTCCGGCACTATTTTAGATAATATTTCCCTGGGTAACGAACAGATCACTCGTGAAAAGGCCATAGCAGCAGCCAAAACAGTCAATGCCCACCCGTTTATTGAAAGGCTGGAACTGGGTTACGATACCCAATTAGTTGAACGGGGCGCCAATCTTTCCCAGGGCCAGCGGCAGCTGCTGGCATTCGCTCGAGTGCTGGCGGCAGACCCTGAGATTCTTATTCTTGATGAGGCGACTGCCAGTATTGATACGGAAACAGAAATCCTTATTCAGGATGGGCTGCGTAAATTAATGGCGGGTAGAACGTCCATATTAATTGCGCATCGGCTGCAGACTATTCAGGAAGCCAACCATGTTCTGGTGCTGCATCTAGGTGAGGTAAAGGAATACGGCACGCATCAGCAATTGATAGCCGCCGATGGTCTGTACCGAACCTTGCATGACCTGCAGTTCCAGGATGTAGTTCTTGATAAAGACGGTGAACCGATTATCGATTAAGGGATATCCGGCCCGGCACAAGCTTATGCTGGGCTTTACTTTTAGCGACTTTAACTCAAAGCCTTGTTCGGTCTAACCAGTACTGGTTGACCACAAAGCCTCGGCTGATTTCCTGCCCCAGGGAATCAATCATTGCGACATGAGTCGTCTGGGTACCTAACGATGTCTGCAATAGATCAAGTGCCTGGGCATAGTTTAATAGGGTGAGGCTGTCAGATGCAGCTATTGGCGAAAGCCACAGGTGTTTTTCGAGATAGACCCATCGAACCCTGGTGCTGGAAAAAAGGCGAATGAAATCGGGTAGCGTTATCCACCAGCCGCGTAAGTGACCTGCGTTGGCACAGGCAGGGAATTGGGCAGTGCCCTCTACAAATTCCTGCCACGGATAAAACAGGCGGCCTTTAACCAGGCAGGCGGTCTGGGCGATCGGCTTTATGTTCATCCTGTTCAACACTGTTTCTGCTTCGGGTGATTTAGATAACGGCAGCTGATGATCCAGTAATCGATTCAGTTTTCGATCGAGGCGGTCTTCGGGGTTTGGGCCAAACCAATTGCCGGGTTGAACCAGATCGTGCCTGCCGAGGTAGAATTTAACGGCAAGTTCCCAGTGTTCTATGCGCCCGTTACAGTTAACAATGATGTCAAACTCTCCCAGCGTGCGCTGCTGCCCGCGAACCGGCAGGTTGCTTGCCAGAAGGTGGTAACCACTCATTTTTGAAATGGCAGCCTGCCACAGGTGCTCAAATTGAATACCGAGTCGAAAGTGGTGCCAGTCATCCGGGGCAGGCCAGGGGATATCGAAGTCGTGCAGGGGCAGCGCAGCGTACCACTGGACATCCGGAAACCGGTTATCAAGGGTGTGTAGCAGGGGATTGCTCCTGATGGCCCAGTACGCATCCGCGCTACGTTTTCTGGTATCCGGATCATTGATCATATATTGACTCAACTTAGGAGGATCAAGTAGTTGTGCAGTTAGTGCAATTTACAGCGAGTTCAGTAGTATCATAGCGTTTCTTTGAGAAAATTGAGTTGACCTTATGAGTATTCGCGCAGCCCTGATGAATTTTGTTATCAGAAGAACAGTGAAACCTCAATTGCCGGATAAGGCAG
>JAPKEK010000050.1 GCA_028822125.1 Pseudomonadales bacterium
ATTTTTATCTGTAATTTTCCTGATCCGCTAAGGGAAGCTTTCATTGAATTGTGTCGATCTCGTGATATGTTCCTGGAATTACCGGATGTTGATATCGTCAGTTGAAGCTTTGCAGGCATAGTGAGCTTGTCATCAGGCTTGCAATGGGAAACGCGTACTGAAAACCGCTGCCCAAGCGAGCCAAGTCGTTGATTCAATAAGCCAGGAATAAGCGGTTCATTAGAATCAGGTTTTAACCATTGCCTACTGGGCTTGATGGCCTTTTGTGAAATACCTTGATTAAGAGAAACCTTTAGGTTATTCGCTCATCAGTAAAGACCGTAACTGCCCTGCTAGAAGAGTATTTTATCATTACTCTCGATGCCTTTTTGCAGGTCTTCAGTTGCAATGGTGAGCTTGCCATGGTCGATCAACGCCTGAGCATAAGTGGGCAACCCTTCTACGGATTGCCATTTTTCAGGTTCCCACATTTTTGCGCGAATGAGTGCTTTGCCACAGTGAAACATAGCCTCTTCAACATGCACCAAAATAACCAATTTGGGTGATTTCCCATTCACAGTCATGCTTTCCACTAGATCAGGATCCGTCGTAATCTGGGCGGAGCCGCTCACCCGGACCACTTCACGCCTATTCGGTATGATAAACATCAAGCCAATACGTGGGTTCTCTATAATATTGATCAAAGTATCCGCGCGATTGTTGCCTGGCCTGTCAGGGATGGCCAGGGTTTGCTCATCGAGCACTTTGAAAGACCCGGATGGGTCTCCTTTGGGCGCCACATCCAGTCGCCCAGAGCTACTCATGCTGGATACCACCACTAACGGGGCGTGCTCGATCCAGGCTCGACAATGCACATCAATATGATCAATGCATTTGGTGTCCTGACTGTAATAGACTTCACCGAGGATGCTTCTTATCTCCTCAGTACTGGAAATCATTTGTTTCGGCGTATACATTTTGGCTCTCCTCGTGACCAGGAACAATAAACTGCCTGTCTGTTCTCAAAATTATAGACAAATCATCCTGGTCGAGCCAGGCAAGGGCACATGCCAGATAACAGGCAGTCGGGCCAGAAAGTGATTCTGAACCGAATGCCTGATCACACCCTGCCTTTATTGATTAAAAGCCGTTTATGAGGGAGGCGCCGCTGCTTCCATGGGAGTGCTTCTCAACAGATAGCCGTTCCAGGCCTGCGCTGGTTGGGGGTTGCAGGTGGCAACTTCATTGAACATGGCGAGCACCTCTTGACCCGCCTCGGAGCCTTCAAAACTTGCAGCTGATGCTTCGCCCTCTTCAGCGGTCTGCCAGAGGTTAACCCAATTGAAACTAACTGGATAGTCAGCAAGGGGTTCGAAGTCGGGTACACCGACCCTGAAGAAGTAGCTGGTATCTGGGTTTGTTGTAGCGATGCTATCCAGCAAGGGCAGGTAGGTTCCTCTGACTACCTGGCGCAGATCCGCGCCGCTTTTACCTTCGTTGTAGGTACACAGCTGGTTGGTGACGTAATAGGGAGACTTTGAACCATCAAAGCTGTCGGGCATATCCTTGGGTATATAAGCCGTAAATCCAAAACGGTCTACCCCTGGCTGTGCACCACAGGTCAGCACGTCGGGATGCATTTTATCTAACTCTGGTTGGGAATTGGCGGCGACATAGTCCGCCCAGCCTGCTTCCATGGTTGTTTTATCTGGCCAGTTCAGCACCCACAGGCCATCGAAATTGGGGTCCTCCCAGCCTCGCGGTATATAACCAAAGGCGGCACGGGGTTGATGCTCGAGCTTATCGATAGCACTGTTCCAGTCTTTGATCATGGCCTGGAAGGTCTCCGGGGAATAATTGGAGCCCTGCTTGCACCAGAGATACTCGTAGTAGGCATCGGGTTCGGCAGGCACACCGGCTTCCGCCAATACGGGTTCACTTTCATTGGCTGCGTCTGCCACTGCTGTTTCTTCCTCCTGGGCGCAGCCGCTTATCAGGAACGCAAAAATTATGAATAATCTGATCTGTTTCATCTTGAGACCTTTTTTATTGTTAGTTTATGGGTTAGATATTTTTACAAGTGAATAACAGTAATCCCTTTGATATAAAATTGGAAGACCGGTTGAGGAGGCAGATGCCCATGAGAGGATGTAGGATAAAGGCCTGTTAATGTCGTTATAGGCGTAAAGAGAGCTAATTAAAATGCGTGTTATTCACACCGTCTGGCCCGAAATTGTGATCGATCAGGCGATAAGTTATCTAAAACCCTGGGGGAAAAATAGGAAATTCAGTGCTCCTGATCAGGGTAAGCTGAATCAGAGTCTGCTGGAAGCACATTATATCCGGAGACAATGAGATGACCAGACTGGGGGATTGCCAGAAAGGGTTATGGGTACTTCGCTTTCATCGTGTTGTCACCCACGGCCAATCATAGTGTCGCTGCTGCGCGAATAGCACCTGAAGGCTCTGCTCGATCAGGGTAATTCAGCCTGATCGAGCGGTTGCCTGTGTAAAACGATTGGTCGGTAGCGCTAGGAATCGGTGCACCATGAACAGCATCAGTGCTCCGCCTAGTAATAGCAGCCACCACGGCAAGCCATACCCGCCCGGTAATGTGCAGATCAGCATGGCAACGCAACCGGTCAACAATGCATAGGGTAATTGGGTGATGACGTGATCCATGTGATCACAGCCGGTAGCAAGAGAAGACAGAACGGTTGTGTCTGAAAGCGGTGAACAGTGATCAGCCCATACGGCACCGCACAGCACACAGGCGATGGAAGAATATAAGATGTGCAGGTGTTCGGAATCGGCGATGCCGTTAATTTCCAGTACCGCCCAGCACAGTGGGATGACCAAAGGCATGAGTATCGCCATCACACCCCAACTTGATCCGGAGGCAAAGCCTGCGGCGGCGGCAAGTAAGAATATGAAGGTTGGCAACAACTGCGGAGACAGCGAGTCGCCGAGCAGGGAAATCAGATAGGGTGCCGTCTGTAGAATGTTGGTTACGTCCGCCACTGCCCAGGCCATCACCAGCAATACGATACCTGTCAGCATGAACCGAGCACCAATGACCCAGGCTTCAACGGCTTCATTTAAGGTCAGCAGCCGTTGGCTTAAGGTCAGGATGAATGCGGCGATACAGGCCAGCAGTGACGCCCAGATTAACACCACATAGGCATTAGCACTGCCAACAATGTCTTGCAGGGATTCACCTTCACCGCTGATATACATACCGCCAATGACGCCAACGATAAGGCAGCCAATTGGAATCAGTGCATTAACGGCACGGCACGGTATGTCTTGCTTTTCTTCAAAATCGTCCATCTGCCGGTCGTTACTTTTTTTGGCATCGCTTCGTGTAACCGCCCCTGTGCTGCGAGCGCGCACCTCAGCTCTATACATAGGACCAAAGTCCCTGCCCGATAGAACCACCAGGAACACGAAAAAAATGGTCAGGAAGGGATAAAAACTAAAAGGGATTGATTGTAAGAACAGAACGTATGCACTCTGCTGTATACCGTCTATACCATTGATGGCTTCTTCGATCAGGCTGACCTGAAACGCAATCCAGGTGGTGATTACGGCGATGGTCGCCACCGGCGCTGCGGTGGAATCCACCAGGTAAGCCAGTTTTTCGCGGGATATTTTCAAGTTGTCGCTGACCGGCCGGGTGGCATTGCCAACAATCATGGTATTGGCGTAATCATCGAAAAATATTCCCAGCCCGAGAACGGCGATGATGGTCTGGCCTCGTCGAGGACTACGCGCAAAGGGTATAACTTGATTAACAATACCAAGCATACCACCGTTGCGAGACACGATACCCACCATGCCACCAATGAGGAGGCTGAATAAAATAATTGCGCCGTGATCCGGATCAATCATGGCGTTGAGAACGTAGATCGTCATGGTGTCAAATAAACCGGTAACAGCACCCTGCCAGGTTAATCCGTTGATTGCCCAGGCACCGATTAATAACCCGGCAAACAGCGATGGGATGACTGATCGTAGAAGGAAAGAGAGCAGGATTGCGACCAGTGGTGGCACTAACGATATCCAGGCAGGAATGGCTGGGACCGATGCCCTGGCAATAACCTCGCCACCCTGTATCAGGGTTATCACGGTCTCGCCAGTTTGCGGCGGTACTAACGATATGGGTTCGAACTTGGAGCTCTTGTTAATGGCCGCTATAGTCTGGCCATTCAAAGCCACGCTGTATTGTTCACCTGCGAGTCCTGCAACGTGCAGTTGAGATTCGACACCCGCTAACATGATCTGCGGTAGTTCTAGCGAGGCTGGCGCTGCCAGCGCGGGCGACACATTGACCATTAAAACGACTAGCAGGCCATAAATATTCCGTTTCATCGAGTAATTTCCCTTGTCTCTCTGTCTCTATTGGCAGGGTAGGTCGTTGTGACGGGGCAGCACCGAAATTGTCATTACAACCTGTGTTATCCACCCGTACACTGGCATAAGCCTGGCCGGAAAAGTAGTTGTTTTTTGTTACCAGGCAGTGTTTGGCTTATAAGGTGAGTAAGCTCTTGCCAGCATTATCAGGGTTAGGGCGCGTTGAAGAAAAACAGCAGTAACTAGGCTGTCTCTTTTGTTCGGCGTACGATTCAGCGTATGAGATGGTTGAGGTGATTTAATTTCCCACCGCGCTTGATCCTATTGGGCTATTTCGCAGCAGGTGGGAATAGCATATGCTTGCGTCTCACATTCAAGATTGTTTCACGATATGACTTTAGTAGCTGACTATTTAGTTGTTGGTGCCGGCGCCATGGGAATGGCTTTTGCTGATGTCCTGGCCCAGGAAAGCACAGCGTCTGTCATTATGATTGATCGTCAAGATCGGCCTGGCGGGCACTGGAATACGGCTTACCCGTTTGTAAGGCTGCATCAGCCGTCGGCCTTTTATGGTGTTAATTCCCTACCGTTGGGGCAGAACCGAATTGAAACTGCCGGATTGAATAAAGGGCTTTACGAATTAGCCACGAACAGCGAAGTGTGCCGCTATTACGAGCAGGTCTTGGCAGAACAACTCATGCCGAGCGGTCGAATTCAGTTTCTGCCAAATTCTGAATGGACCCCTGACGGTTCTGTGGTGTCTACAGTGACAGGGCGGGTAGTCGATGTCGATGTGAAAAAAATAGTCGATGCAACTTATATGAAAGTGCAGGTTCCTTCAACGCATCCCGCTGAATTCCCTGTCGCAGAGGGTATTACCTTGGCGCCAGTAAATGCGCTAACGGAACTGGCCAGCCCCGGCAGAGATCATGTCATCATCGGCGCGGGTAAAACTGGCATGGATGCCTGTTTGTGGCTATTGGCAAACGGGATTGATTCAAAGCACATCCGCTGGATAATGCCGCGTGATTCCTGGCTTCTTAATCGTGAATTCATTCAACCGTTCAAGCTGAGTGAACGCACTGCAACTGGTTTTGCCCATCAGATGCTTGCATTCGCTCATGCCAGGGCCCTGGAGGAATTGTTTCAGATGTTAGAAAGTGCCGGTCAGCTTATGCGCATTGACCCGGCTCGCTCTCCGAGTATGTACCGCTGCGCTACGGTAACTGAGTTAGAGCTTGAGCAGTTAAGGCGAATTCAACAGGTAATCCGTAAAGGCCGAGTGACCTCGGTGGCTTCTGGAAAAATCAGTCTGGAACAGGGCAGCATCGATATTGGCAAGGATAGTGTATTAATTGACTGTACCGCAGACGGGCTTGCCAACCGGCCTGCACGGCCTGTATTTAATGGCAACCACATTACATTGCAGTCAGTACGCACCTGTCAGCAAGTCTTCAGTGCCGCTTTCATAGCGCATATTGAGGTTACTAAAACAGATGAGAATGACAAAAACGAGATTTGCACACCGGTGCCTCACCCCGATACTGAAATCGATTACCTGAGAACATCATTAGGAAACGCAAAAAACGGGGCGTTTTGGGCGGCTGATCAAGTCATCAGCAGATGGCTGGCAGAATCCCGTTTGGACGGGTTTAGCCAGGCTGGAATAAAACAACTACCACCAGACAGGGAGCAGCAGGTGCTTGGCTTGAAGGCATTGCAGAATTTGCAACGGCTTATAGAAGAGGCAGAAAACAGCTCAGCGCAGCCTGCCTAATTTTAAGGCAGTGTTCAGGTTTGTCGTGGATCAGAACGGGCCAGTCGTACACCGGTATTAGTCCCTTTTTGGGATAAGTTGGGTGTCCGTAATACCCGGTTGGTTTGATTGCTTTGTTTGCTTTGATTGCAGACGGCGAATTACTCTGGGAATCATTGGCCTGTAGCTTGACCTCAAGGGTATTTTTGAAATTCTTTTAACGCTCTCGACCGGTGCTTAGGGTGGGGCTACTGGCAAAGGCCCTTTATGCGGTATCAATATATCATTCTTTTTGCCCTGATCCTGGTCTCCGCTATGACGGTATTGCTGGCCGGGCCCATTATCAGTTTTTTTATTCCTGTGATGCATGCCGAACTGGGTATTCCACTGTTCTATTTTGGTGTGGCCATGTCGGCTCGGCAGCTTGCTTTTGCTTTTTCCAGTCCGTTATTAGGTCGTGGTATTGACCGCTTTGGAGCAAGACCCATGTTACTGGTGGTCAGCGTTATTGCTGGTGTCACGGTATTTTCGCTTAGCTCGGTTGAAACCCATTGGCAGCTTATATTGATGGTTGGGGTGCTTGGATTGATCGGCCTCCAGGGTGCCGGTGGAGATCTTTACGGGTCGGTGGTCGTTGCCAAGTGGTTCAAGGCAAACCGTGGTCGTGCAATGTCGATTATTTTCCTCGGAATGCCATTGGGGATTTTCTTGTTTACACCGCTAACGCAGTATGTGATAGCAGAGCATGGATGGCGGTTTGCCTGGCAGGTTTTTGGCATCAGCGGTGCCTGCTTGTTGTTCCTGGCAGCGCTTCTTTTACGACCGGCTCCTATAGAGCCGAAACACTCTAACGTTTCCGAATCGACGGTCAATGAAATTCACGCCATTAAGCCGCATCAGTGGACTCGATCACAGGCCGTCAGAACTGCAGCATTCTGGAAGATCTCGATCAGTTTCGGAATATTAATGTTTACTATTAGCACAGTGGCGATGTTCAGAGTGCCCCATTTCATAGACCAGGGAATTGCCTCTGAATGGATTGCTGCCGCATTTTCGCTCGAGGCGGTTATTAGCGCCATGGTTGCAATCCCGGTTGGTATGCTCATTGACAGATATCCGATTCGTTATCTCACTGCAATTGGTTATTCTTTTGCTATTGTGATGCTGTTACTCACCATTCATACCAACACCAGAGTAGAACTCTTTTTTGCCACAGCATCGTTTGGTCTTGGCGCCGCTAGTGTAATTATTCTGCAGAATGCTATTTGGCCTGCCTATTTTGGGTCAGAGCATATCGGGTCGGTGCGGGGATTGGCCATGCCAATCACCCTGTTGTTTGCGATACTAGGCGCGCCTGCTGCAGGCTGGGTTCGTGATTCTACAGGTTCTTTTGTACCCATCTGGTGGGTCGCTATGGCTGCCATGACGATAAGTATTCTGCTGATAATAACTACTAGGCCGCCGGTATCAGTCGATTCTGGGCAAGATTGCGAGGCCAGCGGTGAAGAGCCAGAACATTTGTAACCGACAGCAGGTCTGTTTCCTGGGGTTATGAGCAGTCCCTGCTATCCCAACGTGACTTTGCCAGGGCAGTCCTTTTAGGGCGGCGGCCGAGATATCTCAGCAGCCATTACTGTGAGGTTATGAACCGGGTCGATGCAAGACCTGTTCAACAAAGGCGGATTCACCCCGGCAGGAAGCATACGATACGTTGTAATCTCTTACTGCACGCCAGCCTTCATCATTGTTGTACCAGGCCTGGCGAGCCATCAGGGCAGCCACATCCGGGTAGGCATTGACGTGCGCGAAAGCGCCTGGGGCGTGCGCACCGCCAATCTGCGGATAAAGAATGCCCCAGGCAATGTTAGAGATGCCCTCCGGATAGGCTTCGGTAATCTGCTGATGTTTGGCAATCAGCTGGTCAGGCGAGACGCCTTCATTACGAGTGCACCAGTTCTGGGTGACGATTCTGTCATTATCCGTGTAGATTTCCGGATCCAGGTACTGCATATAGAGACTGCCCATTTTTACGTGGCAGACAGCCGTATCCTGCCAGGCTGCAGCCAGTTTCTGGCCATCGGGAGTTCCCAGCCATTTATCCCAGCCGTTACCAGAGGTTTCATAATCAGAATAGAGATATTCGACGAAGTCGTAACCAGGGTTGTTGGCATCGGCATGGGAAAACAGAGGTGTCTGTCTTACAAAGACGACCTCGACGTCGTGTTTTTCGGACCATTTGAAATATTTTTGGATAATTTTATCGTAGTCAGCCAGGGTCTTTCCCGGGTTGAGATTACACAGTTGTATCTGGGTAGACATCGGGCTGGCCAGTGTTGGGGCTTCATTTTGATGCTGATCAGCCTCAAGAGTTAAGGACATAAATAGGGCACAGGCAGTACAGAATAGTTTGACGGGGTTCATAAGGGTTCTCTTTTTTAATTATCTTTCTGAAATTAACATGTGCTGCCGGTAAACGCATCGATAGTTCGATTCTGGTTAGATGAAGCCAGTGCTTGCCAGAAAAGTCGTCGCAGTCGCCCACGCCTGGGGGCTTTAGTGAAATGCAAACCCGAAGTTCTGAGATCAGGTGCCGCTGTGGGTTGCAGGCATCTTGGTGGCGTATGGATCCTTTGAAGAAAATGCAAAAGGGTGGTATATGCTTCCCGTGTCCCGGTAATGGCCATTCATCTCGTATCAGGAAGCGGCTTGGATACCCAGACACAGCAGGGTAATTCATCGTATGCTTAATAAATCATTAACCTGTTTGCCAGGAGTAATTTGATGAAGACCTATGCCTACTGGAATGATCACCGGTCAACCCCAGCGGGGGTTGATAGTGAAAAACCGGCGTCCGTTGATGTGGCTATTATTGGTGCTGGGTTCACTGGACTGTCAACGGCACTTGCCCTCGCTAGAGGCGGGAGACGCGTCGCGGTAATTGACGCCGGGGAGCCGGGTTCGGGTTGTTCCAGCAGAAATGGCGGTATGATAGGGCCGAGTATGCACAAGCTTGGATTGCGAGGATTGACGGTTAAGTACGGTGATAAGCGGGCTAAGGATATATTGGGGGAGGGCCTGCGCGCTATCGATTTTTTCCGTTCGTTCCTTGCCACTGAAGCAATTGAATGTGATCTACAAATGACCGGCCGGTTCCGCGGTGCCATGTCTGACAAAGACTTCCGGGTGCTAACCGATGAAGTCGAAGACCTGAAGAAAATTCCAGGCTTTAAGGCAGATGTTGTGCCGTATAGTGAACAGCACCAAGAGGTGGGCTCCGACCTATACCGAGGCGGCATTGTTTATCATCAGGACGGCGGCCTGAATCCCGCTAAGCTGGTAGATGCCCTGTGCCAGAAAGTAGCTGACAGTGGTGGGCTGATCATCAGC
>JAPKEK010000689.1 GCA_028822125.1 Pseudomonadales bacterium
CCATCAAGATCGGATCCTGAACCTCGGTGAGTGGCTCGATATCAAGATCACCAAAACCTGATCCTATACCTCTCCTGTGATTGTTCCGGTGCGCTCTATAATTTGCTTTGAATTGCCGAACCCAAGACTGCTCAAGCGGGCTGTTCTTAGCCGGAACACTGAAGTTAGGCGTTCGCTGGAATACCGTCAGATAATCAGCATCCCTGGCAATCACGGGAATCGCCTGTATCCCTGAGGAACCTGTGCCAATAATGCCTACCCGCTGACCTTTAAAACTCACTGCTTGATGGGGCCATTGACTCGCCTGATAACGCTTACCTGCAAACGAATCCAAACCTTCTATGGCAGGTAGCTGGGGAACCGACAGGCAGCCCGTGGCCATAATACAATACTGTCCGGTTACCTTATCGCCCTGCTCCGTCGTAATGGTCCAGCGCTGCTTACTCTCACTCCAGGTGGTAGCATTAACACGACGACCAAAGCGGATGTCCCGTAGGAGATCAAAGCGTTCAGCAACATGCTTTGCATACTGAAGTATTTCGGCCTGGGGGGAATACCTTTCCGTCCATTCCCATTCCTGTTCCAGGTCTTCTGAGAAAGCAAATGAGTAGGCAAGACTTTCCGCATCACAGCGAGCCCCTGGATATCGATTCCAGTACCAGGTCCCGCCCACATCGCTGGCCTGTTCAAAGACCCGTGCGGTCAGGCCCAATCCTCTAAGACGATGCAGCATGTACAATCCAGCAAAGCCAGCGCCGACGATGACCGCATCAAAAGACGCTTCTATACTTTTGGCCATATCGGGCTCCGTCAAATCATTCATTGCAACCATTGGTTACCCTCGAAGATAAAAGAAACATCGACTGTTATCAACTCACAGGCCCGTTAAAAGTGCAATTTTATGCACGGAGACATAGCTGTCACTATTGGCGGGTTTACAGGCAATGCCATGCTTGACCCAGGCAAAGTCAAAGCGTAGTTTAATAAGACAGAAATGATCGGCCAAATGAATGAATGGAGGACTAAAAAATTCTTGTAGTGATAAAAGTCCCTCAAAGACAATCAACCCCTCGCTACCATAAAGGCTTTCTAAAAGGCACACTATGGCTCTACCTTTTGCTTCTCTTTACGCTCCCATGGGCAACCGTCATGGCCGCCTCATCTAATGGTTAACAGACCCTGTCTCACTCGCGCCCTGTTACTGCTTACGCTGATGGGGGTAAGCATTGGCTCGACTTGTGCGGATGAGCCAACCGGCGCGCACCGGCTGAATATTTCTGGCGCGGTTCATCAGAAGATATCAGCGCTACCGGAAGAATATCAGGCATTCCTATTCAGTGATCGGCTCTTCTTTGCCGGCCTGCCCGGAACAGACTTTGTTAAGCTACTGCAGGGCAAAACAATGCCGGAGCTGAAGAAAACTGTCCAGGAACTCACGTGGCTGGACAGCAAATTATCGATTAGGACAGCAGCCGATACTAGCAAGGTTAACCTGGAAAATCTGAGCCTCATCAACGAACAACTCGGTAATTTTCTTGCAGACTAAACGTCGACTAAACCTGCCTCCCTTTTAACCGGGTAACCCAGCCGATTCATGATAAAGCCATAAATGGCACCCAGACGCTGAGGCAAAATGAGCATCAGCGGCGTTATTAACAACGTCAATACGGTTGCGAATGTCAAACCATAAACAATACTGCTGGCCAGCTTTACCCAGTAAGCGGAAACATGCCCGCCATACACAATTGTACGATTGATCAGGTCAATACTCACATTGCTTGCCAGAGGTAGCAGACCCAGAATGGTTGTCGCGGTGGTAAGAAATACTGGCCTGAGCCTCTGTGCCCCGGTCCTGACGATAACCTCGCGCGCAGGCATGCGCGGGTTTTCCTTACGCAGTACATTGTAAGTGTCGATCAACACAAT
>JAPKEK010000690.1 GCA_028822125.1 Pseudomonadales bacterium
AAAAATGACAATAAGAATGATCGTGACGACAATATAGGCTTTCAAATAGACCCCAGGACTCTGAAAAAAACGCAAGAACAGGGAATTAACCACCTTTTGGGTGAATGGTCAAAGTAATCGTACCTGAACAAAAATTCCGCCAGGGTTCCTGCGGCTATGCTCCCATCGCGGCAGGGACGTTTAAGAAAGCACGAAACTGGTGCACAAGCCCCAATCCTCTATGCGCTAACCCGTCTGAAACAGTTTCGGCAAATCCTCAGAGGATGTTTACTTGCTTGGATTTATTAAACAGTTCTGGCTAGAAAGCGGTGGCGTTTATGGCTACCGCAAGATTTACGATGACATACAATCTGCTGGCGAAGCCTGTGGTAAGAACCGGATATATCGGTTGGCTAAATCTGAAGGATTGCAGTCACAGCCAGGTTATAAGCGACGAGTCCACTACGGAGGGAAGCCCTCGATCGTTGCGCCGAATGTGCTCGAACGAGATTTTTCTGCTGCGAAACCTAACCAGGTATGGGGCACTGACATCACGTATATCAGAACCTACGAAGGATGGTTATATCTGGCTGTTATCCTGGATCTTTACTCTCGTCAGATTGTTGGCTGGTCAATGCAATCAAGAATGACAACAGACCTGGTGATGGATGCATTGACGATGGCATTGTGGCGACGACGTCCGAAAGATGAAGTGATAGTTCATTCTAATCAGGGTAGTCAGTATACGAGTCCCGAGTGGCGGAGCTATCTCGGCGCGAACAACCTAATGGCGAGTATGAGTCGCCGAGGTAACTGTCACGATAACGCAGTGGCAGAAAGCTTCTTTGGGCTTCTCAAGCGAGAGAGAATCAAACGTCGTATCTATCGCGATCGGGCAGATGCAAAACGAGATGTGTTCGACTACATCGAACTGTTCTACAATCCAAAACGACGTCATGGGAACAACAGGAATTTGTCACCGATGGCGTATGAAACTAGTTATTTTAAGAAGCTTGGAAGTGTCTAAGAAAAGGGGGCGATACATGATACGCTCAAGACATGAAGGTAACGCGCCTTGCAACCATTTCTATTTTTTTCATCGCCTCAAACTCTCAGGCAAGTCTTTGGCCCAATATAATCAGCCTCTCAGGCCAAACTTTCTTCATTACGCTTGTAAAATAACATCGCTCGCTTTGCTGAGCCATGTTAACTTTTCCCTATGACAACATTAAATTCCAAGGGAAGCTCAGCTACTCTCTTACCCACAAGTGTTACTAAACATAATGAACTGCGCGCAACTATATGCAGGCACTACCGTTGTGATGAGAAGGGCGTCCTTGAAACCCTGTTGCCATTGGCTACGCTGGACGCCGCTGCGCAATCCCGGGTAGAAACGCAGGCGATGGAGTTGGCAGGGCTGGTGCGCTCGGCGGCCCAAAGTGGCTCAAGCGTGCAGGGTTTACTCAATCAATATGCGCTCTCCACTAATGAAGGCATCGTCCTAATGTGCCTGGCCGAGGCACTGCTGCGGGTGCCTGACAGTATCACCGCTGATCGCCTGATTCGGGATCGCCTGGCATCTGGTGATTGGGCCGCTCATATCGGTGGCAGTGATTCGCTGTTTGTTAATTCCTCAGCCTGGGGCCTCTTGATCTCCGGGCACGTCGTAAGTTTTAACCGGGAAGAGGAGCGGCAGCAGATTAGTACGGTCAGCAAGCTTATCGGCAAGCTCGGCGAACCGGCTATTCGAAAAGCCATGCGCGTTGCAATGGGTATCATGGGAACCCAGTTCGTATTGGGACGAAGCATAGAAGAAGCCACTACCCGGGCTGCCAAGCTGGAGGCGAAGAGCTATCGCTATTCCTATGACATGCTCGGCGAAGCGGCACGTACGATGGACGTTGCTGAAGGCTGAGAGGGGTCCCACCAGAACCCTTTCTGTTTCA
>JAPKEK010000051.1 GCA_028822125.1 Pseudomonadales bacterium
CAAGCTGTCCCTGCCGGAAACAGCACAGGCGGGTATTAGCTTGTTTACGGTACATGTTCGGCGTGGGTACCCTGATATTCAGGACCCCAAGCTTAACAGCCACTCTAAGATTAATTGCATTACTGCGTGTATTCAGGCGACCAAGGCAGGCGCAGATGAGGCCTTGATGCTGGATCCGCACGGTTTCGTGGCGACCTGCAATTCAACCCATTTCTTCATTGTACGTAAAGGCGAAGTATGGACGTCTACAGGCGATTATTGTCTTGGCGGTATTACTCGAGGCAACGTCATTACGTTGTGCCAGCAGCATAATATCCCGGTTTTTGAGAAGAACTTCAGTTTAATGGAGGTCTATGGTGCAGATGAGGCTTTCGTGACCGGAACATTTGCCGGCCTGTGCCCGGTCAAGGAAGTTGATGGTCGTGAAATCACAAACGGTGAGAAAGGGCCCGTAGTAGAGCGTCTACAGACGCTCTACCAGGCCATGATGGAAAACGAGACAGCTTCATGAGCCTACCGGTTGCTGTGTGGTCGGGTCCCAGGAATATCTCCACAGCGATGATGCGCGCCTGGGAAAATCGCAGTGATTGCACCGTGCTGGATGAACCATTTTATGGTTACTATCTTCAGCATACGGGTATTGACCACCCCGGAGCAGCGGACGTGATTGTGGCTCAAGGTGGTGAATGGCAGGCAGCTATCGATAAATGTCTGGCTTCCCCTGCAGAGGGTAAGCCCGTGTTTTATCAGAAGCACATGACCTTGCACTTACAGGATGAGGTTCCCAGGGGTTGGTTGTCTAAGCTGAACAATTGTTTTTTGATTCGAGAGCCCGAGGCGGTCATCAGCTCCTATGCTGCCGTTAGAGCAGATGTTAACGCGGCTGACATAGGTTTCCTGCAGCAGGTAGCACTGTATGACTATGTGGCCGAAATGACAGGAGAAGACCCGCTTGTGATTGATAGCAAAGCGTTTCTCAGGCAGCCCGAGTCGCATTTGCGTGCCTGGTGTGACCACCTGGGTATTGCATTTGAAGGTTCCATGTTGTCCTGGCCTGAGGGTGCTCGAGACACTGATGGGGTGTGGGCCCGACATTGGTATGATGCAGTTTATCAGTCGACCTCTTTCTCTCTGCCTGGTTCGGGCGAGCTTTGTCTGGATGTCCATCAGCAAGCATTGGCAGATGCCATGCGGCCGCACTATGAGTATTTATTCGAGCGCCGATTAGTACCGGTTTAGTGGCGGCAACCTCAATATTCTAGTTCGCTTCCAGAAACAACTGAGATTAAATCTACAGTCGTTTGTTAACTGCTAACACGGGTGAGCCTTGTAGTATTGATCTTCCTGTTTTTGCCCGTCTGGGACAAACCACAGACGCGGGCGTCTTTGCTTTACACGGGCTTTATAGCTGCGTTTTTGTGATGCTTTTAGATCTGGGCAACTGCTGGGTACACCGCTGTCCGAGTCTTTGAGCTAACACCAGTAAACAAGAATCCACGAAGAATTCCAAAACAAAGAACCTCCGGGCCTGCGATAATATTGATCTAAAGGAACGGCGGACCTGTTCGACCCTTGAGGCGATTGGCAGGTAGGCATTGACGTTGCTATCTGTCCCCCTATACAGTTTGGGCAGGACTGCAGCCCCTAGAGGGCTTGAGAGTTCATATTTTTAGCAGAGCATGCTGTCTGGATGGTTGATCTGCCACGAGGAAAAAATCCAGGGAATCATAGGAGAATTATCATGAAACTGAGCTGGTCTCATGCAGTAATGTACGTTCGTGATCGCGATAAGATGATTGATTTTTATACCCAGGTACTGGGCTTTGTAGTGACTGACCAGGGCCCCATTAGCCCGGCACAGGGCGCGCCGCAGATTGTATTTATGAGCCAGCAGCCGGAAGAACACCATCAGCTCGCTATGGTCTGCAATCGTCGTGATGAGGCAGCGTCGAATTCGACACACCACTTTGCCTTTCGTGTAGCAGAGTTTGCAAGCGTCACCAGCCTGGCTGGAACCCTCAACGGTATCGAGGGAATCAAGGTCGCACCCTTATCCCATGGTAATACCCTATCGATTTACTTTAATGACCCTGAGGGTAATGGCTTAGAAGTGTTCTGGGACACACCCTGGCATGTGCCTCAACCTCAGGGTAAACCCTGGGATACCTCATTGAGTGAGGCCAGTGCGCTTGATTGGGTTGAATCGTCCTTTGCTGATGAGAAAGGATTTGTACCCCGTGAGGACTATTATGAACCTCGTCGGCAAGGTATCCAGTAGTGACACAGGCTAGTCCTGACTGCGAAACACTGCTGGATAGAGTCGCTGACATTTTCCCCCTGCTCGACGAAACAGCGGCGCAGTCGGAACAGCTTCGCAGGCTATGCCCGCAGGCCGTTGAAGCTTTGCACGAAAAGGGCCTGTTTGGATTATGGGTGCCGGTAGAATGTGGTGGCTATAATGTAGATCTCGCAACGCAGATTGATGTCATGATAGCGGTTGCCAGAGCGGATATGTCGGCATGCTGGACGATTATGATCGGCAATTCGATCATTTCAATAATGGCATTGGGTTTGCCCGATGAAGGCCTCGCTGAAGTGTTCTCGGAGGCACAACTGCCGGTGGCTGCTGGCTCACTAAAATCCTCAGGGGAAGCCCGTGGGGTCGAAGCAGGTTATGTTGTAAACGGCCATTGGCGATTTGGTAGTGGAATCCAGCATGCTCGCTATATCGTTGCCAATTGCCGATTGGCTGATTCCAAACAGAATCTGAGTTTTGCTATACCGATCACAGAAGTCACAATTTATGATGATTGGTATGTTGCTGGATTGTCTGGTTCCGGAAGCAACAGTTACTCGGTATCGGATGTATTTGTGCCGCACAGCCGGGTTTTGTCCAGTAAGCCGCTCAGGGGAAACATGATTGATCTTACGTCAAGGCTACCTATCGAACATGCCTCAGTATCCCTTGGTGGAGCCCGGCGGGCAATTGATGAGGTTACTCTGCAGGCGGTTTCCAAGTATCGATTGGGGGACGCGCTAACCGTCGCTAGTAAGCAGAGTTTTCAAACCGAATTAGGTAGATTGCAAGCAGAGTGGGAAAGTCTTTACGCTGGTGTGAAACAGGGTGCTAATGAGATGTCCCGGATTGGCCGCGCCGATCTGGGCGCATTCAAAAATGCGGCTATAAAGCTCAGGGCAGTCTGTGCACACGCTGCTGAACGCTCCCTGGCCATTGGCGGCAAGGCACTTCGACAGGCCGGCGCAGCAGCGGTCGCAAATGATAATGTGCTGCAACGAATTTTTCGTGATTTGACCGTTTCAGCGCAGCACGCCATGATCGGTGATGTTGCCTATGAAGACTCGGGCAAAGCGCAGCTGGAAATGCACCATCATAACCTACGTCTCCAGAATTCTGGGGAAAGGAAATCAGAATGAAAATTGCCTACATTGATGATTTCAAGCTGGCCGTTTTAACCGACCAGGGCGTTATAGATATCTCGCCGGTGGTCAGTGAGTTAGATATTCTGCCAGCACAGCAGACAATAAATCGAGTCATTGAACAGTGGGCTACCTATCAGCCCCGGATTGAAGAATTCCTGCTATCCGCTCCACCGCGGCCACTGGCTGATGTAAAGCTGCAGGCACCTCTGCCCAAGCCCGTGGCCATAGTATGTATGGCAGTTAACTACATGGAAAATGGTCTGCTGAAGGAGAAACCCCCTGCTCAGGCTTTCTTCAAAAATTCCCATAGTGTCATTGGCCAGGGCGCGAGCATGCACTTGCCCGACGTGCCAGCAACAGTGTTCGAGGGCGAGGCTGAGGTGGCCCTGGTTATTGGTAAAAAGGCGACTCAGGTACCGGTCGATGCTGCCAATGAATATATCTTTGGCTACGTGAATTTTGTCGACGGTTCAGCCAGAGGACTGGCGACAGGCATGGGCTTATCCTATTTTATGAAGGGTCAGGATGATTTTGCGCCTCTGGGGCCATGGATTACGACGGCGGACGAGATATCTGACCCAATGAACCTGCACGTTCAGCAGTGGAACAACGGCAGGCTCACCCATGACTACAACACCAGCGACATGGCGCACAATATTGCTGAGTCGCTTGCCTTTGTTACCAGCAATACCACCCTTGAGCCCGGTGATATCATTGCGCTAGGAACCAACCATCAGGGCCTGCACCCTCTCCAGGACGGTGATGTGGTAGAGCAGGAAACCCAGGAACTGGGCCGATTGACTTTTAAGGTTAGTGATCAGTTCAAGCGCACCTGGCCGAGGCAGACCCGGGCCGAATGGCGCGAATCAGGGAACAAAGGCGGTCATGCGGGTCAACTTTCCGGGAAGTATGCCGCACCTTGAAGTTGCATAGGCCGTTCTCGGTTCAGTGATCTGGGGCGGTGGTCAAAATGAAGCCCTTGCAGGTACGCCCTTGCAGGTACGCCCTTGCAGGTACGCCCTGCCAGAAAATGTGCCTTTGAGGTTAAATCGCTTGTCCAGCTGGTAGCAGCTGGCTGCTGACACAATAGCTGCCGTTGGCAAACGCCGCTTTCCAGATGGTGATGGCGACTATCAGTCTCGTGTTCCGCAGACAACCCCGTTAGCAATGGCCGCCTGGCCTGTTTCATTCAGCACTCTGAAAAATACTTGCTTTTCCTCACGAGTCTGCTGAACCCCCATACACTCGACCCGGATGGTCGAGTCCATAAGCACCATGCCGCGAAGCTGACCGCATAGTCTGCGAACCCTGCGTGCATCCCCGGCAAAACAATGATTGATCACCTCGGTCAACGCATACGCCTTAGTCGCGCTGCCATGAAGAATCACGCCCGGAAGGCCTGCCTTTCTGGCCACACTGGGTTCAGTATGGATAGGGTTAAAAATAGCGGCGCATTCCGTATACTGCTGCCCTGCATGAACGCTGATGTAGATTTCCTCTGACCAGAGGGGTTGTTCGGGCAGACTGTCACAGACAGGTTTATCGATTTCAGGCTCAAGCTCAATATCAGCACCGTCAAGCTTGCCCCCGCGAATGATCCCGTTGTAGTCAAGTTCAGCTACCAGTTGCCCCTGGCCATTGGTCATTCGGTAACGATCGACGCTATAGACACCGGGTCGAATCTGCTTTCGAGCGACTAGACGTCCCTGGGTGGTTATGGCTTCGCCCTGTTTGAAGGGCTGAAAAATTCTGAGGTCCGTTTCTGCATGGACACCAAAAGGCGCTGCTTGCAGATTGACTGCTCGATCAATCAGGAAGCGGGCATTCCACTGCAGGGAGAAACAGATCGCCGGATGAACCTGCAAGCCCGGTTCGCGAAGATCATTGAAATAAGCCTCGTTGGTGTCATTGATAGAGGCGGCATAGGCCATAATCCTGCGTGCGTCCAACAGCGTGGTTCTGGCTACGGTATAGCATCCCACTTCAGCTGTACTGATTTGACCGGGTCCTTCTTCCGGCATGGCGTGTCTCCTGGGTTAAGCTCTCAACCACCATAGAATCTGGCTAAGTGAAAAACAAGTCTTGTCAGCTGCATGCTGACCAGGTGAATGTTCTCTCTTGCTGTTACGGTTAGCCTGATAGAGCTGAGAGTCGTCTATACCTGTCAAAGACGATTATGCGAATTGACGCGCGAGGTATTCCGGTTCGGTGTGGTGGTGCGATCAGGTGCTTTAGGGCAAAACACGGCGCTGATCCAGCACAAACTGAAGGGCTGATTTTTTCAGCGGGCGCTAGGTCGCAACACGTATCATTCTTTTGCCACGATTATCACCGGCTAACAAACCGATCAGGCCGCGCGGGGCGTTCTCCAGACCATCAATAATATCTTCCACGACTTTTAACTGGCCCAGTTTGGCCCAGAGCGAAAGGTCATGACGGGCATCCCAGTCAAGATGGCTGTAGTCTGAGACCAGGAAGCCCTGCATGTGCAGTCTTTTAGTTACGAGTAGGCCGGGGATGCCAAAAGGGCCGGGCTTGGGTTTGCCATCATACATGGACACGGCGCCGCAGCAGGAAATGCGACCTTTTACATTCATAGCGAACAGAGCAGTTTGCAGAATATCACCACCGGTATTATCGAAATATACATCGATGCCGTCACCGGCCTGCTGCGCCAGTAAATCTCTCAATGGCGCGCTGGTGTCTTTGTAATCTAAACAGGCATCAAAGCCTAATTCGTCAACGACCCAATTGCACTTGTCCGGGCCGCCTGCGATGCCAATAACCTTTGCACCCCTGATCTTGCCAATCTGGCCAACCAGGGAGCCAACTGATCCTCCCGCGGCGGAAACCAACAGCGTTTCACCTGCGTGTATAGTTGGCACATTGATGAGGCCATGATAAGCGGTTAAGCCGGCAACGCCCAGAAGTGAAATCCCGTGACTGAGCGGTCCACCATTGGTATGAGCCGGTGAAACCAGTCTACCAGGGAGCGTTGCGTACGCCTGCCAGCACAGATCTCCGCCCACCAGGTCGCCCGGAGCGAAGCGGTCGTCATTAGATTCAACCACCTCGCCCAGGCCAAAGCTTGACATCACCTGGCCGGTGGTGAGGGCACTACGATAGGTAGCGCCCTGCATCCAGGCGCGATTGGCTGCATCCTGTGAAAGGATCAGGGTGCGAATCAATACCTCACCCGGGCCGGGCTTTGCAATGGCTACCTGGTCCAGCGAAAAATGCGACTCGGTCAGTTTTCCTTTGGGGATTTCGCTGAGCAGGATGCGTTGATTATCAGTCATAGTGAAGCCCTTATCCTGCCAGATAGTCACCGATGACTTTGTCGAACTTATCTTGTGCCTGTTCTATCAGTTTCGGCAAGTGATAAGTCGGGAACAGATCGGTACAGCCGTCATAGTCCCGAAGCAGAAGTTTGGTCAGGTTACTTTTATGGACTTCAGTGGTGCCATCCATAATTCCCATCTGAGGTGCGGACATCCACATTTCACCCAGCGGTGTCTCATTGGACATACCCAGGGCACCATGCAGATGGATGGCACGATAGATGATGTCATGATTGACCTTCGCAGCGGTAATCTTTATCGATGCGATTTCCTTGCGAATTTCCCGGGTATAGGATTTGGTTTTGTCAATCAGCCAGGCGGTATACAGCACATGCAGGCGAAATTGCTTGAGCTGGATATAGGAATCAGCGATGTCCTGCTGAACCATTTGTAATTCAGACAGCAAGGTGCCTTTGGCTTTGCGGCTCAGGGCCCGCTCACACATCATATCCAGGGCCTTGGTACAGACCCCGACAGCTCGCATGGCATGATGCACTCGACCTCCACTTAACCGTGTCTGCGAGCCCACAAATCCTGAACCTTCATTACCCAGCAGGTTCGCAGCGGGTACTCGAGCATTGTTATAACGTATGTAAGCGTGACCGCCACCACTTGTTACATTGTAGTTTTCCTTAAGCGGTGTACCTAACGAGTGAACATTTCGAATGATTTCAACTCCCGGTGTGTCGCGATCTACGATAAACATTGAGGCCCGTTCAAGCAGTTCTTTTTCTGGTGAGGTTATGGCCATGACGATGAGGAAGTCGGCCGCCGCACCATTGGAGGTAAACCATTTTTCACCGTTGAGAACCCATTCATCGCCGTCGCGGACCGCCGAACAGATAAATTCTCCTGGCTCACCTGCATGGGGTTCAGTCATGGAATAGGCTGAATGCTTTTCACCGGAAAGCAGTGGCTCCATATATTTTTTCTTCTGTTCTTCAGTGCCGTTGTGGGCAATGAGTTCCATGTTCCCCGTATCTGGTGCCTGGCAACCAAAGAGAGTGGGCCCCATGCGTGTGCGGCCAAGTTTTTCGTTTAGCAGGCACAGCTTTACCTGCCCATAGCCAGGCCCGCCTAATTCGGGGCCCAGATGAAACCCCCATAGGCCCTGATCCTTGACCTGTTGTTTCAAGTTGTCTATGTGCGCGCGAATGGCATTCCAACTGTCCTTGTCAAGCGATTCACCTTGTTTTGTCTTGGGTGCCCGCAGGAAATTATCCAGGGGTTCAATTTCTTCTTTGGTAAATTTTTCAACCCAGTCAATTTGCGTCTGAAACTCTGGTTCTACATCAAAGTCGATTGGCATAGCCTGTCCTTGTTTGTCGGTTTGTTTATTGCTGCTGTCATTGTGCAACTGTTGGCCGTTTCAGGTCTAGTCCTGCTAGCCTCTATCATCTCTGGTGATCATGCAATACGTTGAAGCAATAGGTTGGTCAGCAAGAACAATGGGTCAACTGTTTTGCATTCTGCGTAGTTCTTCCCAACTCAGATAACTGGTGAAGTTGTCGTCGTTGAAAAACAGTACTGGACCGTTACTGATAAAAAGATATTCAGTTTCTTCCAGTGCAGTGGTTTCGCCGTGCAGCATACCATTGGGTTCGTAAACATAGTCGCCGGTATTCAAAACACCATCCCTTACCTGCAATTTGCCGCTGAGAATAAAGGTGTGCGAACCGCTTAGATGTTTATGCGGCGCCGCGGTATATCCTTTCAACCAGCGTAGAAGCACTGCCCAGGAGCCGCTTTCCGAGCCAGTGTAAAGAATTTTCATGAAAGACTTCTCACCTGTTTGCAGCCAATCCATTTTTGATGCTTCAACCAGGGTATCCATGAGTTCACTGTTAACCGGGTTTATATCCTGGGCTAAGGTCATATTCATCTCCTTTTTTTGGTTTATTCAGACAATCTAGCACCATTTAATTTTGAGTGCACTTTTACCCCGGGGATGGCTTGGATCGTTAGTTTAATATGAGGTCACGTAGGCCAGTTGCTGACAGGATTTCGATCCAGTAGCCGTCCGGGTCCTTAATAAATGCTAGACCTTTCATTTTGCCGTCATCGGGACGTTTTACATAGGTAACGCCGAGCGAATCAAATCTTTCACAGGCCCTGTACACGTCCGGGACCGAGATTCCGATATGACCGAAACCCTGTGGTGCCTGATTGCCATCATGATAGGAAAAATCCTTGTCTGTTTCGGTACCGTAATTGTGGGTCAGCTCCAGCAGGGCAGGTTGAGAAAAAACCCACTCAGCTCTGGCTGAGGGCGCCTCCGGGATGGTTGTCTGTGGGTAGCCCATAAAGTAGAGGCAGAATTCCATTTCCGGGAAGTTGTATTTGTCCAGCAGCGTCATACCCAGGACATTCTGGTAAAAGGCCACAGACATCGCTGGGTCCTTGATTCGCAACATGGTCTGGTTCAAGACATAGTCAGTTCCTGCTTTCATAATCTTCCTTAGAATGGACCTGATAGCCAACTTAACACACACCGATTTAAATAGATTAACCCAGCAGTTCCGTGCGCAGCGGCGTCAGGCCTCCAGAAATTGTTGCATTGCCTGTTGGGCGTTGGCTATGTCAAGCCTGACATCTGAGATTCGATGGCCGCCAGCTTTTCATAGGGCTGGTGGCCGTCTAGCTTGATCTTCAAAACA
>JAPKEK010000691.1 GCA_028822125.1 Pseudomonadales bacterium
GTAACCTTTGATGATGTTCTTGCCCATAAACCCTGGAATGATCGGGTGGGAGTAGGTATATGTATGTGGAGTACAGGAGTTGAGGCTCTTCACATAGGCGAATGTGTCGTTGATATATTTTTCCATCTCGACCGGCGGCTGCTCGTCTATGGTCAATTTGCAGGATTCGGCCATGGCCTGGCCTACCTTGTCTGCGAACTCCTGATCAGCCGTCAGGCGAAGTGGGAAGGGGCCATCACGATGGGTCTGGAGCTGTTCTGCCCAGTATCGCTCCATAGCCAGTAACGCGTCGACGGCTTTTGCAGGTGCCCTGCACAGCGCCCCGATTGCCCCAACGACCATGACCTTGAACCGACAAAGAGCGCCCTCGGAACCTTGGATGATGAACTGAAGTTTTTTAGCGGGGATAGTAGGCACTGAAAACGTAAATTCAGACGGTTCACAGGTCTTCATATTCTTGCCCAGAATCTGTGATTGCGATAGGTACTTGGCAACAGATGCTGGGTTTTCAAAAATCCATTGTTCATCATTATCAGTTTCGACTGAACCGCTCTGGGAAGATCCTATTTTCTGAAAAGACGCAATAAACCATCGTCCATCTCTTTGGACTATCTGATATTGCGCACGTTCCAGCGGGTCAGCGACCGACGACGCGCTCGGCGCATCAGATTCTTTTTCCAGAAAACCGATGTTGATAACTGTCCCTGACTCACTGTCGCCACTCGAGGAGGTGGTTTGGTAGGGCTCGACACGCAACCCCTTGCCGTGATTCCTGCGCAGAAAATCAGCATCCTGGCCGGACTCACCCGTAAGCCAGAAATGAGACAGGCCGGCCTTGTTGGCCAGTGCGATGAACCCCAGGTCGATAACGTTGCCATAGGCAGATCTGGCATAGCTAACGTAGTCACCTAACCAGAGCCCTCTCTGTATGATGTCCAATTCCATACGAACCGGCTCAAAGTCGTCTATCAGCCAGGTTTTGTTTGGTTTTCTCAACAGGTAACGACCTGCTGCCGGCGCCTGGGGTGCAGATTCAGTATCTGTGCCGAGCCCTTTTTGGAAATGCACGATGACCTCTGCAATTTTTCCTTTCTGGGTGGCCTTGGAGAAACGATAAGGCAAGCCAGCATTATCCTGAAGGAATAACAGATCAAAATCTGAGTCCTTTTTGCTGCGCCAGAATTTGGTCTGTTGCCGTTGTAGGCGTCGTCGCTCACTGGTGGTCAACTCCAGGCTCAAAGTCGCAGCGGGGATCGCAACATCAAGATAAAGCCGCAAGACGGTTTCCACCAGAAACGAGGACCGATGCAGCATTTTGCGGGCATAGGGGCTACCTTGAACCGCTGCCTGATAGCAGAGCGTTTGGTTGCCTAAATTTTCGAGCCATTTATCAGTGCGAAGCACTTTTTTGCAGGCACTTTCCGCTGCCTTCAATTCCTGGCCAGCAATCGCGATCCGACTTGCACTGAAACAGGTCAGAGAAACAACCATCAGTATTGCCAAAAATCTCTTCATGACACAATCTTGTGATTACTTTATGACATGGCTCCTCGCGACAAAGGAGTTACGAAGTCAATATGTTCCGGTCTTAGTTTCAAGTCAAGTCTCCTCTGCACCGTATAGAGTTTTACCACTAACCGTAGTCTGCGCATTGTTTAGGTAAGCTCAAAAAATCGGTCACACTCTGTGAAGAGTGGCCGCTACCTGGTGCGGTCATGTCTTTACTTAAGGCTCAAATCAACATTAACAACATGGTCATTCGCTAGGATGCACAAATTTGGTTCAATGAAAGTGAAGGCTCTGATCCGGCAGCTTTATAAAGTTTTGAATTAACAATGCATCTCTCTTAAAATAGACGTCTAATTGGGGGATCGTCTAGCGGTAGGACTGCGGACTCTGACTCCGCCAACCCAGGTTCG
>JAPKEK010000052.1 GCA_028822125.1 Pseudomonadales bacterium
TGAATTCGAATTGAAGTTAATCGGTTGTATAGCTCAACTTGTTAGCCAATGGGCGAAAGTAAAAGCTTACAAAGGACTTCAGTTACTTAAACTGTCCAGCAATGATGCGCTGGCCAGCATGATTTAATCGGCAGGAATCCGGCCAAGTTCCGCTTGCTCGCCGTAGTTACCAAAATCGAACTAATCTCGACTTGCTCGATTGCAATAGCTAAGCTAGATCCTTTGTCGCGCCTAATTACAAACAACAAGGTAAGAATACATGAAATTACTAACCTCTTTTCTAGTTTTGGCTTTTTCCTGCTCACTATACGCTGATCATCATGAACCCGTGCCAGTTGGTGACGGCGCTTTTACCACGCTCATGGTTCAGGCAACAAACGTTGACGCCTACATTGCTGCTTTGAAAGCCAATGATGCGCCCTTTAAGGCTATTGGCTCCTCAGTAGCGGGCGTGTGTGTGACCAAGACCGGTAATGATTATCCTGGGCAGATGTTTGTTTGGAACGGCTATGACTCAATGGTCGATGCCATAGCAGCCACGGACAAGTATGACCCTTTCCAGGCCACCGCTGAACTAATGGCCTTAAGGCAAGTGAAGTACTCCGCAATCTTTAAGCCTTTAAAGGAATATACTCTCGAGCCTGGGTTTGAACGGTTATGGAGGCTGAAGATTTCTAATAACAATATTCAATCATTTGTTGCGCAGATTGCAAAGCTTGAAAAGGCACTTAGATTGAAAGGCCATTCAATCAATCTAGGTGTTTTTCAACCCATTGGTGGAGGAACACACGAAGCCTACCACCTCAGAGCCGCAAGTCCTTCCAGTTCTGCAGCAGGCAGGATTCTAGATGAAGCGTACGCTGATGCGGCCTGGATGAGTATTTGGGCTTCAGCATCAGCCCTGGTTGAGGAAGTGATCTCTGATAATTTTGAAATGTGTGAAATTATCTATACCGCTGAATGAGCTACGGCCTTTGTGTCGAACCTCAGCGTCGCGTTTGTGCAATCAAAAGTCTTATAAACTGCTGCGATAAAAGGGTAGCAGGTAGCGCTTGCGTTTGCTGAGGCAGTATCTGGCGCAGGCTCGTCGTTCTGGTCGCCGCGACCGACCTGGCGGGTCGCGGCATTGATGTGATAGCCCTTGACCAGCAGGTCAATTTCGATCCATTGACAGTGTGCTGCAACCCTAACGCGTCAGAATCTCGGTTTGCTTGCACTAGCTCGGTACTTCTATTTTCGATCTAGATTTCCAAAAAGCACTAATGCGGTTATTGTCACCTGTAATGAGTCGGTTATTTGTCTATGAGTATGGCCTTTTATTACAAGCCTACACCGCCGCATGATCATCCACATGACTTGAATTAACGCGAATTCTGTTACCACCGGGTTCCCTCACAGAAAAGGTATCATGTATCTTGCCCCTTTCGATGTCTGTGACTGGGTAGCCCAATTTATCCAATCTGGAATACATAACATCGATATCTTCCACCATGAAATCAAAGTAGCTTTCAGGGTTTTCAAGTTCATCTCGCTCAAACATGAGGAGATGTGTGCCGCCCCGCAGTTCGACAATCACCATTTTTTCATTTGCAAACACAGATCTTAAACCGGCGTCTTCAAGAAACTGCTTAGAGCCCTCAAGGTCGGTTGTTTGTAAATCTACATGGCCGATCCAGATTTCAGGTCGGGTTGCCATAACGTCTCCCTTAATTGTATCTATGGGTGGCTCTATCTGTGCTGGTATTCTTATCACTTAGTTAAGACCAGCTGCAATAAACAGATGCGAGGACAAGTAGTTTAAACCTCTTTTCTTAGCGACTGCAAAAATATCTTAGCTACAACAAAAGGTGATAGCCTAGCAATATTCAACTGGCCATTACGGGTGTCTTCTTCCGGCATGGAGGGTCAAACACGACTAAGCAGGTATTGCATAGTTATAAGCCTACATACCGGGTATCACAGAAATCGGCTCGAACCTTCTTTTGTTTAAAACAAGGTACTGTCACGATCACCTAAATCCGACCCGAATCTGTGTATTTAGCGGATGCGACTCAAAGATTCCGGTATATTGATAACGCAGCAGATTCTGGCACTTTCCTTCGCCTGGTAAAGACACTGCTCAGAATGCTTTATCATGAAGCCCGGCTCTTGGTGCAAAATCGGTGGGTCTTTGTCGCTTGATGCGACGTAAAAATCCTGGTTACCAACCCTTCCCAGAAGTATCGCTTATTATGGTACGCACCCTTTAGCCAGAGAACTATAGCATTCGCTTTGAAGGTTTTTATTGTTGGTAGTGGAAGAGGGTTTTATCAAGAAATCGTTGAATGACATTGCCAGTGATACGAGCAATATCGTTATCATAGCCATTAACCGCTAATGCACCAAACCAGGAGATCGAGCCAACCGAAAACACGGCGCCGCCACCTGGGGTTTCATAGAACACAATGTCGGCACGTACCAGAGGATCGGGACAAGGCGCATTCACAGCTGCTTCGAATTCTTCTTTAGTTCGGATCATGTCAGGGCCAAATGCAGTTGCTGAAGCTAACACCACAGCATGTTGCGGAGATCCCAAGGCTGTGTCGTAGCGATCAATTTCCTGTCCAGCTGCGCCGCCGCCCAAGCCTGACGTGCCGATCAAATCTTCTTGTACACCTTCGAAAATCCACGCAGCCCGTGAGTTCCAGCTGGCCTCACTTCTTTGATAGTGGGTGGCTTTCTTAAATCCCTGGGCAGCAAATCCAATTCCCACCAATTCGTTAGGGGCTCGTCCAAGACGTCGCCACAAGCCGCCATATTCTCCATTAAATGAGTGATAGGATTCACCCGGTTCCGTCTGCCAGTTTCGCACGCCGTCTTCTGCTCTGCGTAATTCAATCGCGCCGGGCCAGGCTTTATTGAAGGCAACTCGCCAGTAAAAGCCGTTGCCACCCAGGTAGATTAATCGTCCTCCCTGGCGTTGCCAATCCTTCAATGCGTTGAGCATCGCGGTGGACCAATATTCAGGATGAGTGCCTGTGACGATGACACGATAAGGCGCCAAAGCGTCCAGGCCTTCAAAATGAACATCTTCGTCAGCAACAATATCATGACCGATATGAAGGTGATCCAAGTACGCGTTGATGTCAGTATCCGGCGTGAAATTCCACCGGTCAGCCCCGGGGCGTAATTGCAGTATGGGTCGATTTCGAGAACTGTACATTACGCCACTGCCATCGGCATGTTTTTCATAAAGAGAAGCTCCCAATTCGGGATGCTGGCGAATATATTCGTGTTCAGGGCTTAATCGAGCGCGGGCCCCGACAAAATCTGCTCCCTCAAAAAGCATCCGATGATTGGCATATGCCATGTATGTGCAAGTTGGCATGAGGAGCGCTATGTTAGCCTTGCCGAAACCCTCAGCGGGTCGAACAAAAAATGGCACGCGATCTTCGCCCTGTTCAGAACGCAACCGAAAAGCATAGATCCCACCTGGCAGTTCTTTGGGAAGATGCAGGACCGCTGTTGTGTGCCACGCTACGTCATAGAGATCGTCTGTGTGAAAATGAACGGCGTCGTAATGGCTTGGATTTACTGTCCACGACTCACAGCTGCCATCCCAACCTGGACCGGTAACACCTCGAGCAGGGAGTTGATGTAAGCGGCCATGACGACTATTGCCGCTCACATCGACTATCCCACGACCATCGATTTCTTGGGCGAGATCCCAGGCAATCTCAGCATCATCTATTGTAAGGTGAGGTCGAGCGATGCGCCCATCGAAGTGCTCACCGTTAGGAGATGCCGCAAAAAGGCATGAATCGAGGGACCCAATTGAATTCAGCGCGTCAGAGTGAGAGAAGGTACTCCCATCCACAGGTTCTAGAAGATCACGAGCAGGAGAATGGCTTTCCTGGGAGGTGATCGCACCTTGGATTTGGCCAACAGTTAGATTCATCTCAATCTCAACACGGTACCATCGTCGGGTTGTCAGAGGCCGGCAGTCGGTATCCAGTTCCTTGCTTCCAATCCGGATCTTCAATAGACCGTCCATTAAGACAATGGCCAATTGACCATTATTGCCTTTTACGGAGAAGATAGTCTGAGCCCCAATGGGCCGAGTGGGAAGCAGATAAAAGCCGATGTTCAGTTTTCGATTTGCGGTAAGCCCCGACAAGTCAACTTTGCCGAACGAGCCGGGTTGCAGGGGTTGTTTGGAAAGCTTTACGTGTTGGGGAAGATCACTGTTTACTTCTTGTTCGTTGAAACCTGACCCGCTGCTGGTGGGATCGCCGCAGATGATACGAACCAGATCCAGCTGAGCCTGCGTGGGTGTTTCACTGGAGGCCATGAAACGGATTTCCTCGCCGGCACGAAGTGATAAAGGTTCACAATAGCCTGTAATTGTTTTGTCTGGTTCGGTTTGATTCACAATTTTCCTTAAACAAACTGATTTGATTTATATCTCAAATATAGCCTTATGGGATTATTATTCAACGGCCCCAGAACTTGTTTCAAAAAACAGCACTGAAGGCAAATTTATTATGGTTGAAACGGTCTTCTGTTTTCCTTTTTCAGGAGGGATTATAATTCTCTCAGAAGATCTGGGTCCAGAAATTAAACTGAAACGCCACTGTGTTTTTACGATTCTGAAATTATCAGTACGATCGAATCTTTCGGTAAAACGAATCTTTCAATAAATCGAATCTGACAAAAAAGGGCAGGTACCGACTAACGAAATTGTTTGCGGCAGATGTCGCTGGTTGCCGGGCCTGTAATAGTAAAGTCGGTTTTTGTACGGGATCGCTTAAAGATCATCAAGAATCCTGTCAATCAACCCGCCTATAACCTGGTCTGGCAGATAGCCTGATGAGAGGTGTTTGCTGAGGTGCGCACTTGCTAGCTGCAGGCCTTTAATGAGATCCCTTTCGAGACCTGACAGCTGACTCATATGCACGCCATAAGAAGTGCAGGAAAGCTGCCCAGATCAAAATATAAGCTAACGCAAAGCCCCATTCATAACCCCGGTAACCCAACGCAATCCCAATCACAGGTAACATTGCTAGAAAATGTCCTTGCACCCAACTGCTCGTTAGAAAACTGATAATCAGAGCGCTCACAAATGACAGTAGCATCATTGCCGAGAATGCATGTACTGACCAGGGAAACCCGTCAAAAAACATCAGCGCACCGAATATCAGGCTAAGAAGACCTGCACTAGTGTGAATAATCGCATCCCAACCAATAGTATTTTCTCTGATCTGTGATTCCGTCAAACCGTCTCCCTCAATTTTCGAGCGCCTATGAGAAAGGAAAGTAGCACGGTTGAGGGAATGAGTCACAGAGTTCCTGTGTCGAGAAATAGCGCTACTGTGCTGTGCTTAAATTGAGTGTTGTCTGCTAGTTCGTCTGGATTCAGCGGCATAGACCTGACCTGAAAGTAGGGTCATTTGACTTCTGTTATCTTACATGGATGCTTTGTGGGAATTGAAGCATGGGCTTTGGGACATGAATGTATTATCGGCTCCTTTTCCATCACTTGACGATTCCAAGTGGGTAAGACTGATTGCCCTTGCACTGCTATATGCAGGGCAAGGGCTTCCTATCGGTATTTTTCAGGTTGCGCTGCCAGCCTACATGGCTTCACTGGGCATGTCGCCAGCGGAAGTTGGCGGATTTATTGCTTTTGTCTTCATTCCCTGGAGCTTTAAATTAATTGCCGGTCCTGTTATGGACAAGATCGTGTTCCCGCCAATGGGTCGGCGCCGACCGTGGATCCTGCTGGCCCAATCGGGTTTGCTGTTGAGCTTCGTTATCCTTTGCCTCCTCGGACCAGATCCCGCATCGCAGTACTGGCTGCTCGCTGCGCTGGGTTTTCTGAGTAATGTGTTCGGTGCCCTACAGGATGTCGCGGTTGACGGTATGGCCATCGATCTGCTCAGAGAGGATGAACGCGCCCAGGGTAATGCCTTTATGTATGGCGGACAGATATCCGGCATCAGTGTGGCGGGTTCGATCAGCAGCTGGGCTTTGATGAGTTTTGGGTTACAGCTGGCGGCAGCTTTGATGGCATTGTGTGTGTTCCTTATTCTACTGATTCCGTTGTTCCTGCGGGAAAGGGCCGGTGAACGAATTCTACCCTGGACCGAAGGGGTTACCGCTACAACCGGCATAGCGCATTCCAGTGATAGCTGGTTATCCATCCTGTCCAGCGTATTTCAAGCTTTATTACTTCCCATGAGTATTCTATTGATTCTGATTGAGGCACTGAATCGAATGACCTCAGGACTTCTGGTAGCAGTGAGCCCAGTGCTGACTGTACAGGAATTAGGGTGGCTGCAGCTCGACTTTTCGAATTGGGTAGCGGTGACGGGTGTGATTGCGGCGCTAGCGGGGGTTGTATTAGGCCCTATCATTGATCGCCTGGGTTCGCTGCGAATCTTGAAGTGGATTGTGATGTTTCGTCTTGCAATCTTTCTGGTTATGGGGCTCTTTGAAAATATGTGGGCCGTATCCAGCGTATTTGAGTGGTTCATGCTGCTTAACGCGGTTGCAACTCAGATTGTGACTATTGCACTGATTGCCCTTTTTATGAGGCTGTGCCTGGATCGTGTGGCTGCCTCACAGTTTGCTGTCTATATGGCGCTGGCTAATCTTACCTATTCCATGGGATCTGGGCTTCTGGTACCGCTGAGCGGTTTCACCGATTACAGGGGCATGATGCTTTTCTCCAGCCTGATGATTGGCCTTATGCTACTGCTTTTGCCGTTAGTCGACTTGGATAGGCATGAACGAGATCTTTCGAAACTGCACTGAGCGGAGCGGTTCTGTGGGTTTGCCTAGCTTATCGCGGAATCACTGGGCCAGTGAGAATTGATCAGGAAAGTGGTGAATAGTCGAATGATCAGCTGCGACTGCTTTACGATCAGAAGAGAGGATACCATCCAGCACAGCGGCACTGGACGCAAACAGCCTGGTTGCTATCGAGGAAGGACTTATGTTGGAGGTTTAAACGCGGGAATCTGCGCAACGATACTTTCGTACCATGGAAGAAAAGTAGTTTGTGGGTGCGAATCTCAAGCCAACGGCTGAATCGGGTTTAGGCCGCCTTTTAAGGTAACGCGTACGGGTTTTCGCCGTTAACAGGTAGAATAATGTTATTCCTGGTTTTGTAGTCTTGCCAAAGCACAGCTAGTGCAGCGACCTTGCCCGGATTTTCTGCAGCGAGGTCGCTGGTTTCCGCTGGGTCATTATCCAGATTAAAAAGCTGCCACTTGCCATTGCCGAAAGGCGGCGCCTGGGTCACCATTTTCCACGATCCTTGCCGTATTGCCTGACGGCCAAAAAGCTCCCAGCCGTTGATGTCATCGGCGTCGTATACAGCTAGCTGCTGATTGCGCAAATGAGGCAGCAATGATTTCCCGCTGATGGGGAACACCTCTCGGCCTTTATAGATGCTTCCAGGGTGTTGAGTATTTGCCAGTTCAAGCAATGTGGGGGCGAGGTCTTTTACGCTCATCATCTCCTCGTCCATGTCGCCGTCGTAGTCAAGATCAGCGTAGCGGATGATGGCCGGTACTTTAATACCACCTTCCGATACAAAGCTTTTGTAGTCACGAAAAGGTCCGCCGCTGGCCTGCGCCCATCGGGCGCCATAATGAATATATGAATTCACCTTGCCCATATTCTCAAGGCTGTTATCAAAGGAGCGGGGAATCCACTCTTCGTTATCGCCTAAAGTGCCTATATCGTTTCCCTCGGCGCCGTTATCGGACATAAACATGATGAAGGTATTTTCGTACTCACCTGTTTCTTTAAGATGGTTGATCACCCTGCCAATATTACGATCGAGATTTTCGACCATGGCGGCATAAAGCTCCATTTTACGTGCTTCTACTTTCTGCTCGTCCGCGCTGAGCTCTTGCCACGATGTAATGTAGGGCGGGGCCATTGCTGCGACGGTTGCTTCATCGATAATACCAAGTGCCCGTAACCTTGAAATTCGAGTCTCGCGCAGCTTTTCATAACCGTCGTCATAGATTCCCTTATAAAGATCCATATCTTCTGTAGGGACCTGCAATGGCCAGTGCGGGGACGTGTAGGCAAGATAGCCAAAAAACGGATTGCCGTCTGCACGGTTCTGATCGATATAGCCAATCATTTTGTCGGTATAATAGTTTGTAGAATAAAAATCTGAGGGAAGCGCTGTAACTTTCCCATTCTCAAGATAATCGACAACCACGGTTTCGGTCAGGCCCTGCCGGTCACTGAAATGACTGGCACCACCCTGAACCAGGTAAAAGGATTGTTCAAATCCGCGGCTGGGTGGTTGAAGTTCTGGCTTGCCGCCCAAATGCCATTTTCCAGCCATATAGGTATGATAGCCACTGTCCTTGAGGATGCTAGATACCGAAACCACGTCCTGATTAAGGTGCGCTTCATAGCCTCGTTGACCCAATTGATTGGTGTCCCACTCTCCGTGCATCGTGCCAAGGCCAGCCAAATGATGATCGGTGCCGGAAAGCAGCATTGCCCGGGTCGGGGAACAGGTTGGCGCCGCATAAAAATTAGTCAGCAACAGGCCCTCAGCGGCAAGATTGTCCAAATTCGGCGTGCGAATTTCACCGCCATAGGCGCCCATATCCGTATAGCCTAGGTCATCGGCGACGATCAACAGAATATTAGGGCGAGGGGACGTGATATCAACATTATTACATCCTGTTAGCAGCAGGGTAGCGAAACTATAAGCAACTAAATTTCTCATATTATATGCCTTCTATAGCTCCGTTCTTATGTGCCATAACTCCGGGAAAAACCTGTGATCAACTATCTCTCGCAGCCAGCCAACGCCTGCAGAGCCGCCTGTTCCTGGCTTAAACCCGAGTATCCGTTCAACAGTAACAAAATGACGGTGGCGGTACTGGGAGAAAAGATCTGCAATTTCGGTTAGATCCTCGCCCAGCATATAAAGCTGATTTTCGGGTGTTGGGTCCGAGTAGACGTCAAGCCAGGCTTTTTCAATCGATGGTTGTATTTTATATGTTTCTGTCCAGTCACGTTCCAGGCATTCCGGGGCCACTTTGTAGCCATTTCTATGCAGAAGTTTAATCACATCATCGTAAAGACTCGGTGACGAAAAATTCTTGAGAAGCGCAGGATAAACATGGGGTACATTACTGTGGGCCTCGCACATATCCCTATTTTTATTGCCCAGGATAAATTCAATATGGCGGTACATGAATGAAAGCTGTCCTGAGGCAGCACTTAGATAATCTCGGAATTTGTTAAAGCCATCAGTTTTTATGGTCGACAGCACTTCCCATACATTGATGATCAATTTCATTATTTTCTTTGAGCGGTCCAAAATGACAAACGCATTGGC
>JAPKEK010000692.1 GCA_028822125.1 Pseudomonadales bacterium
TGTCGCTGGTCAGCTAGGATTTGAACAGATCAGCATTAGTACCCAGAATGAGGAAGCCGCCAGTGACTGAAAGCCGTTCAGTATCTGACCTATCGATCTATCGCCGGTTGCTGTCCTATACGCCCTGGGCTGCTTTCGTATTGAGCTTGCTCGGTTTTTTGGTGTATTCCGTCGCCAATGTGAGCGTGGTGCAACTCGTTTCCTATCTGGTTGATTCACTTCAGCCTTCCTCGACTGGGCCTTCAGAAGTTTTTGAAACAATACTGAACTGGTTCGGTATCGATCAGCTTCAGGACCAGGTTTTTGTACCTGTAGCGATTGTGGCCATTGTCTTTTTACGTGGATTGGGTACGTTTTTTGGCAACTATTTCATTAATTTTGCTGCAACCACGATGATTTATAATCTGCGCCGTGACTTATTTGAACAACTGCTCAAACTACCCAGTCAGTTTTATGATCGAAATGCATTTGGCAGGTTGGTTGCCAAACTGACCTTTCATGTGACCCAGGTGACCGGTGCCGCCACGGATGCGGTCAAAGTTGTTTTTCGAGAGGGTTTCACGGTCGCAGGTTATCTTGGTTTCCTGCTTTATCTGAACTGGCGGCTGACCCTGATGTTCGCAGTTGTTGCGCCTTTGATTGGTTTATTAGCCAGGATCGCAGGTAGACGATTCAGAAAAATAAGCGAACGTATACAGGATTCTATGGGTGATGTAACCCACGTTGCATCGGAAGCAATTCAGGGTTATCGAGAGGTTCGCACCTACGGCGGCAATGCCTATGAACGAGATCGGTTTGACCAGGTTAGTCAGACTAATCGCAGGCAATCCATGAAAATGGTGCTGACTTCTTCCATTGCTACGCCTGTTATCCAGCTTATAGTGGCATGTGTGCTCGCCGGCCTAGTCTGGTTAATACTTCAGCCCGGTGCAAGAGCAGGGATGAGCACAGGAGATGTGGTGGCCTTCATCACAACAGGCGGTCTGCTCGCAAAACCCATCCGGCAGTTAACCGAGGTTATTGCCATTATTCAAAAGGGGATAGCAGCCGCGGGCGATATCTTTGAAGTATTAGATGAACCGGTGGAGGAAGATAGCGGTACGCTCGAGATGGATTTTGTAGAGGGCACAATTGAATTCCAGAATGTGAGTTTTCGTTATAGTAAAAATCAGGACTATGTTCTTAATGATATTAATTTCGTCGCCAGGCCCGGAGAAACAGTTGCATTGGTAGGACGTTCGGGTGGTGGTAAATCGACGCTGGCAGCGCTGATTTCGCGGTTTTACAATCCCACAGAGGGCCGGATTTTACTCGATGGACATCCCATTAAAGACTTTTCCCTTGATAACCTGAGGCAGCATCTGGCCCTGGTCAGCCAGAAGGTGACCTTATTTAATGACTCTGTAGAGCGTAATATTGCCTATGGAGCACTCTCTGCGGCCAACAAAGAGGCTGTTATTAAAGCGGCCAAAGATGCCCATGCATGGCCTTTTATTGAAAAACTGTCCGAGGGGCTGTCAACTGTAGTGGGTGACAACGGCCTACTTCTGTCAGGCGGCCAGAGACAGCGCCTGGCCATAGCCAGGGCCTTGCTCAAGGATGCTCCAGTTCTCATATTGGATGAAGCGACATCAGCGCTTGATACTGAATCGGAGCGGGCTATTCAGTCTGGCCTGGAAGCAGTGGTCGCTGGCCGAACGACTTTTATCATTGCCCATAGGCTGAGCACGATTGAAGGCGCCGATAAAATTCTGGTATTGGATAATGGCCGCATTGTTGAACAGGGAACGCACCTTGAATTGCTTGACTTGGGTGGTTATTACGCGCAGTTCTATGAAAACGTAGAGGAACCGGAACCTGTTGCAGGTACTGAATTGGCGCACCAGGAAAGTGCGCAGAAATTGTC
>JAPKEK010000693.1 GCA_028822125.1 Pseudomonadales bacterium
CAGCAGTTTGGAAATAAGAATCCGCCGACAGCAAGGCTCAGTTGGGGATTGATCACATCCTACGCTACACCCACCGTTGGTGTTGGCTATATGTATCTGTTGATAGGGCTATACATCATGAAGTTCTCGACAGATGTTTTACTGATTCCGCCGGCAATCATGGGCACTATATTTGGCGTATCAAGGGTATGGGATGCCATATCTGATCCCCTGGTGGGCTATTTCAGTGATAAGACTCGCCATAGCATGGGTAGAAGACGGGTCTGGCTGCTAGCAAGTATTTTACCCATTGGGGTGTCTTTTGTAATGGTTTTCTCTCCACCGGCGAGCCTCAGTGCGAGTGCTTTGGTGGTGTGGATGGGCATCGGCGTGATTGGTTTTTATTCGGCTATGACTTTGTTTATGGTGCCGCACCTGTCATTTGGCGCTGAATTGACGGATGACTATCATGAACGAAGCCGCCTGTATGGGTTACGTCATGGGGCCTATACCATTGGTTCGATTATTGCCCTGATCAGCATGCAACTGTTAATTAATGCCGAGCAGGAGAGCGAACAAAGTGTTCGATCGGTGGCTTTTCAACTCAGTGGCATCGCAACCCTGGTGACTATGCTGATGATTGGTTTTGCCGTTTATCGACTGCGCGAAAGGCCAGAATATCAGGGACGTATTGCCCAGACGCCTTTTGGGGCGTTTAAAGACGTTTGGCAGAACCCTCATGCAAAACTCGTCATTATTGTCACCTTTATCGAAAACATCGGTAGTGCCGTGATCGCTATATTGACGCTTTATGTTGCTCAGTATGTTGTCGGCGCGCCGTCCCTGGCACCCTTGATTATCTTGTCCTATATGATCCCTTCGACGTTTTCCGTGCCCCTATGGATCCCGCTTTCAAAAAAGGTAGGGAAAATTTCCCTGTGGATATTTTCGATGATGCTGACGGGATTATCCTTTGGCGGCATGTTTCTATTACCTTTCCTGGATAATATGGATCATCGAGTGATATTAATTTTTGTGCTGGCCTTCTTTGCAGGTTTATCCGCGGGCTGCGGCGGAACCATAGCGCCCTCAGTGCAGAGTGATATTATCGATTATGATGAATATTTAACGGGTGAGCGAAAAGAAGGCTCCTATTTTGCTGCTTTCAACTTTGTTCAGAAAAGTGCCATTGGCGTGATGATACTGGTTACCGGTTATGTTCTTCAATTTGCAGGCTTTGAACCTAATGTAGAGCAGTCGCAGACGGTACAGGTGGTTATGGTAAGCCTTTATGGGTTGTCACCGCTGGTTTGCTACACCATTGGTGCTATCTTATTTTCCAGGTTCACGCTGGATGCAACCGAGCATGACCGGATTCGTCGCAAAATCAACACGCGTATGGCATCAGACGCAAATTGAAGTCTCAGTGGAAAAGCCTGGCGAGTTAAATCAGGGGCAGCCTTTATCGGTTAATTATTCTGAGGCAGCATAACCGCCAGTTGCCGTGATGTAGCCAGTAATTGACCGGTCCGCGTCCAGATGCGCCCGTTCTCCACCAGGTAGCCTTGTGCTGCAATCTGGGTAGAAAATTCAACCAGTAAGAAGTCATCCTCGTTAACTGTTACCAGCGGTAAGTCTGCGAGGATATGCACGGTGTGATCGATGGTGGGTGCCTGCAGGTTCTCGGATGTATGCCTGGCGCTGAGACTGGGAAACCATGAATCAGAAATTGCCAGGATAGCGAGATCATCGAAGGCGCGTGGGTATTTAAAACGAGTCCAGCCACCCACTAGCCCACTGCCATTGTTATCCGGTGGTATGGCACCTACGGCAAGGCGTTGGTCGTAGTGATTTCGAAAAGGTACAAAATGCGGCGAGTCAGGGTTCATTCTGGATGTGGCAGGAATCTGCTCCGGTGGT
>JAPKEK010000694.1 GCA_028822125.1 Pseudomonadales bacterium
GTTATCCAGATCTCGGTAGCTTGCCATGAGTTGCCCATTGGCATCAAAGATAAACGGTCTATCAGGATTGAATCGACTTTGCAAAAGCTTGTATAGGTTACTCATTGAGTTTCTCAGTGGCATATTTCCGAAAATGTTTCTGAAGTTGACGCGGTGGTCGTTATCAGGGGCAAGTATACCCAGTATTTCTATTTGAAAAAATGTGGATGTTAGTGTTTGTTGAAAATCTAGGTCACTTGGGGTTTTGGCACTGAAAGACCGCCAGCAACAGGCGCCAGCAGTATCGGCGGGGTAAGCATTGCCGATAGGTTGATCAGTATAATTAGTATTCTGGTAAGCCGGGTGGTTGGTTCTTGTTCTGTGCAGTTATTGGATTTTGGCTGCCTCGCAGGCTGCCAGTTAGATGGGATCGCCCAGCCTGGATCGACAGTGCGGCGCGACGACAGCATTTGAGGTTAAGCTCGATTGCTGCAAGGGTAACTTTCTGTGCAGGGTTTTTCTGTGCAGGGTTTTTCTGTGTAAGGCATCGGCTTTGGTCTGTTATCCTTATCATCGAGCGTGTCATAGAGCTTGTCATCGAGACAGGGCAGCATGGCTCCATGGAATAAATCCAGGGCAGTATTTATCCCTGTAATAAAGACAGGATAGCGCTCAGGCCGCTAGGGTTTTGCCGCAGCAGTGTTATATTCTAGGCTTGACGCTAGCTTGAATGATGATAATTCAATAGCCTGGTTTTACAAAAATTTACATCAGGTGGATCTGTAATAACCTGTTTGCCTCGCCGAGTTGAGGTGTCGGACAACCCATGAAAGATCTTGTTCATGAAAAAATAAAAACTGCAATGAATAAACAGATCGAAGATGATCTGCGTTTCGCAGAACAGACTTATCTGGAACTGTTAAAGGAATATCCGGATTTATCGGATGCCAGTCATCTGCTGGGTCTGGTAAGAGCGGCGCAGGAATGCGATGAGGAGGCCATTGAATTGATCGAGAAGGCTATTCGGTTGAATCCCCTGGCCGCTGCTTATCATCACAATATTGCAGGAATTTATAGAAGGCTTGGCCAGTTTGACCAGGCAGAAACAGGCTTTCGCCGGGCAATTGAACTCAAACCTGATTATGGAGAAGCCTATCAGGGTTTATTCGAAGCGGTGCGTTGCGAGGCCAGCGAGCCAATTCTGAGTAAACTCAGCGAGCAGTTGAATAATACCGCTTTAGATGGGCAGGCGCAGTCCTATATGCACTTTGCGGCCGGTAAGGTATGCGATGATGCGGGTGATTTCAAGCGAGCATTTAGGCATTATCTCAAAGGTAATAAGCTGGCAGGGAAATCGTATGATTGCACCCAGAACGAGTCCTTTTTTAAAGACATTATCTACCAGAATAGTTCAGAATTGATGACCATGAACCAAGGCGCTGGCCATCTGTCAGATCTGCCTGTTTTTATTGTGGGCATGCCGAGATCCGGGACCAGTCTTGTTGAACAGATACTTGCCCGTCACAGTGGGGTTTTTGGCGCAGGAGAGCTCCATGATCTTCGCTGGGTCATTGAATCTGCGACCAGGCAGAGTCCAGATAAGCGGCCCTTTCCATTCTGGTTGGCTGATATAAACCCAGCGAGCTTTCGCCTCATGGGGGAGACCTACCTGGCGCGGTTGTCGGCGCATGGAAAGGGTGGCCAATATATTCGGATCGTTGATAAACATCCGCTCAACTTCCAGTTTCTGGGGTTAATCCGGCAGATCCTGCCGAATGCAAAAATTTTGCACATTACTCGCGATGCCATGGACACGTGTTTAAGTTGTTTCTTCCAGAACTTCACTAAAGGCCAGGATTACAGTTTTGATCTCCGTAGCCTGGGCACTTTTTACAATCAGTATCGCCGCTTAATGTCGC
>JAPKEK010000695.1 GCA_028822125.1 Pseudomonadales bacterium
CATCCTCTCCAGCAAGATTAATAGCGCTTCCATCCTGCCAGTCCACCTGCTCGGAAGTAACGTTCCACATTGCTGCGGCCCTGGACTTGAGCTGTGCTACCACATCCTGGCAGGCTTCAACAACGGCCATTCCAGTAGCAAAAGTAGTCCGACTACCTCCGGTAGTTGCATTATAGGCAACATGTTCAGTATCAGTCACAATAGGATTGAGACGGTCCAGAGGAATACCCAGTTCTTCAGCGGCCATCATCTGCATAGAAGCCCTCGACCCACCAATATCGGGAGAACCCTCCAGTATCGTTCCTGTACCATCGGAATTCATGTTGATAATTACCGACGATTGCCCGCCGATATTAAACCAGAAGCCCGCTGCAACCCCGCGGCCTTCACCAGAGGCCAATACGGTCTGATACTGTTCAGATGTTTTTGCAGCTTGTAGACACTGCACCAGGCCCACTTCTTTCAACTTCGGTCCATATAGCGTCTGCGTCCCTGCTTTGGCCGCATTCTGCAGCCGAAGATCGATGGGATCCATAGCCAGTTTTTCAGCCAGTTCATTCATAACCATCTCTGCAGCAAATTCGGCCTGAGGTGCACCAGGCGCTCTGTAAGCTGCAACTTTTGCTTTATTGACAACAACATCAAAGCCTTCAACCCACATATTTTCCACATCGTAAGGAGTAAATACCGTCATACAGCCCGGCGCCATAGGAGAGCCCTTGAACGCGCCAGCCTCGTAATACAGACTCGCTTCCACCGCGGTCAGCGTGCCATCATTTTTGGCACCTATCTTAATGCGGCTCTGGCTTGCAGACGCTGGGCCGGATGCTCTGAATACCTCGTCCCTGCTCATCACCATTTTCGCGGGCCGGCCTGCTTTTCGCGAAAGCACCAAAGCCACAGGTTCAAGATAAACCGTGGTCTTGCCGCCAAATCCACCGCCAATTTCACTGGCAACTACTTTGATCTGGCCTAATTCCATATTCAGCAACCTGGCCGTACTGGCTCTTACGTCAAAATGGCCCTGGGTTGGACACCAGACCATTGATGGCCCATTTTCGTCAAAGCGGACTGTCGTGGCATGAGGTTCTATATAGCCCTGATGAACCGTCGGTGTGCTGAACTCCCGTTCTACGATGATATCCGCCTGTGCAAAACCGGCAGCAACGTCACCTTTCTTCAGTTCCATCCTGGTAGCTATATTTGAGGGCGTAATGGGTGTCTCGGCCAGACCCTGGGTAAACATATCATCATGAAGCACAGCGGCATCATCTTTTATGGCCTGTTCTATACTCATCACCGGCGGAAGGACCTCATATTCCACGTCAATCAATTGTAAGGCCTGGGCGGCGGCCTCCTCCGTTCGGGCTGCCACGGCGACAATAGCGTGGCCGTGGTACAGCACTTTTTTATCTGCGAGAATATTCCTGGCTAGATCAAGCATGCCTGAATCCCCGTTTCCTGCAGCAAATGCCGCAGCATTAACGCTAGGGAAATCTTCGAACCCAGCTATCGCCAGGACATCCGGGTGCGCTTCGGCTCGGCTGGTATCTAATTTCGTAATCAAAGCGTGCGCGTGGGGGCTTCTTAAAATCTTACCCCATATCATGCCTGGTAAGGACAAATCCGCACCATAATTAGCTCGGCCAGTCACCTTGTCAAAACCATCCGGCCGAATGGTTCTCTGGCCAATGTACTTGTATTGTTTCGCTTCGCTCATATCATGCTCCCTGTCTTAGGCATTGTGCTGCATCCATCACCGCTCTAATGATTTTGTCATACCCGGTACAGCGACAGAGATTGCCAGCCAGAAAATACCGGGCTTCTTGTTCAGTCGGGTTCGGGTTTTCTTCTAGTAACACCTGGGTCGACACAATCAGTCCTGGCGTGCAGATACC
>JAPKEK010000696.1 GCA_028822125.1 Pseudomonadales bacterium
GTTGTCAATCGTATCGAAGTGGTTGAGACAGGACAGCAGGGGTCGTTTAGTGATGTCCCTCTGGTCCCGATTGTGGTTGAGTCAATGAAGCTGCTACCGTTAGTATCCGGTCGATGATCAGGTTCTGTCTATTATCTGACCAACCCAGCAGGGTAATAGCATTGCGTTCTGTTTCAGTGATAATTGCCATGTCATTGGTTCTTGTGTTTTCTCCTTTAAGGCTAATGGCAGCGGCCACACTAAGCTCGCCTCAACCGAAGTTAGTCGTGGTAATTGTCGTCGATCAATTGCGCGCCGACTTATTACAACGGCAGTACCAACACGGGATTGCCCGCCTCATGCGCGAAGGAAGGGTTTATGAAAAAGCCCAGCTGGGCCACGCCGTTAGTACGACCTGCCCAGGTCACGCTGTGGTACTTACCGGTTTTCATCCAAGCAAGATAGGTATACCCAGTAACAGCTTTATTGACGAGCAGTCCGGTGAATTACTTTATTGCGTCTTTGATGATGATCCTGGGACGCTAGAAATTGGTGGTGATGAACAGCGAAGTCCTCGCATTATGCGGGTTTCTACCCTGGGTGATTGGATGAAGACATCCGATCCTAATAGCAAGGTGTTCTCCCTGTCGGGCAAAGATCGGGCAGCGATAACCCTGGGCGGACAGCATGCCGATGCGGCTTACTGGTTTAACAGGAAAACGGGACGTTTTATCAGTAGTGGTTATTACATGGCGGAACTGCCTGATTATGTGGCGAAATTCAATGGCTCCGACCCAGTTGCTGATGGCTACATGAAAGACTTCCCGGAGCGGTGGCAGCATGGGCCAGGATCCCTGAGAGAAGATGACTTTCCTGGTGAAGATGACGAGCTTGGCATTTCAAGTGGCCATCCAGTCACCCTGGGAGAGGCCAAAAGCATTGCTGCTCAGGTGTTTCAATCGCCCTACATAGATGAGGCCACCCTTGGCCTGGCACTTGAGGTTTTTCACGAGGAGCAGTTAGGCCGAGGTGATTCCATTGACCTGCTGGCGATATCCCTGTCTGCAGCAGATACCATTGGTCATCTATATGGACCTAACAGCGCTGAAGCAGAAGACAACCTGAATCGTCTTGACACTTTACTGGGAACCTTGCTCGGTGAACTGGATCAGGCCCTGGGTAAGCAGGGGTATATTGTTGCCTTTACGGCCGATCATGGTGTGGCAGACTTACCGGAATGGCAGAAACGGCAGGGCAATCTGCAGTGCAGTAAGAATGATGGCAGAATTGAGTTGCTACCTTTAGTTTTCCAGCTGTATTGGAAAATTTACTGGAAATTTACTTTCCCGTTTGGTGATCCAAGGTCAATGGTTTCTTTCAGCGGCGCCGGGCTATCAATTAGTCGAGACAGTGTGCGACGACATAACCAGACTTTTGAAAGTGTCAGGGCAAATATTGAATCCTTACTTGAAGCGAATGATTTCGTCGTTAATGCCTGGACCAAAACGGAAATTGAGCATAATGCCGGGCCCGAGGCTGAGCTGATGCGGCATAGTTATGTACCTGGTCGTTCAGCCGATCTGATTGTTCAGTTTCATGAAGGCTGCATGCTTCCCGGTAAGGGCACAACCCATGGTTCCCTTTATCAATATGATCGACACATTCCGCTCGTTTTTTATGGCTGGAAAGTAAAGCCGGAATTGCTGCAGCAACCCGCAATGAGTGTTGATATTGGGCCAACTTTGGCGAATCATATAGGAATAGAGGCACCTCAGGTGTTTGACGGTTCGGTTCTTCTACTGGCAGAACCAGGTCGACCGGAGGATGGTATTCGCTGATGGTTGCCAAGGTCTTTCGTTAAATGTCTGGGTATACTGTTGAGTTCTAACCAATAGGGAGACAAGTGATGGATATTA
>JAPKEK010000697.1 GCA_028822125.1 Pseudomonadales bacterium
GTAGGCGAAGTAGACGCTGACGTCATCGTTCATATAGTAGTTGATGGCAAATTCCGGAGATATATTACTGTCATCGAATTCAAGGCCATCAATCCTGGGTGGACCGCCAAATCCAAAGGCTGCCGCCATAGCATGTACGTAAGGAATCAGGATATAACCTTGTTTATCTTCCTGGGTATATCGAGCCCCGAGGGTAATTTCGGTTTTATCATTGAGGTCCCAATACAGGGCGAAAAATGCGGATACAACATCAGTATCCAGGAAGTGGTCCTTGTTGTAATCATAAGCGTTACCGGTAATCGGGTCAGGGCCCACTGGCATTGACGGGTCTCCAAAGATATTAGGCATCACGCCCAGATTGAAAGCGTATTGGAAGGCATTGAATTCTTGCTCGATCTGCTGCCAGAATAATCCTGCCTGAAAGTTGATAGGGCCATCATTGTTGCTGGCTAAGCGGAATTCCTGGGATAAACTTTCATAGTGGTTATTGTGCAGGCCACCAAAAACCCCAGCTCCATAGCTATAGTCATCGAGTTCCCAGTGTTCGAGATCGATAAGGCCGGTAACAGAAGTCAGGGACAAGCTATCATTTATGTTCCAGTCTATCTGTAGCGACAAGAAATCAGTATCCTGTTCAAGCCCGTGTATACCATCATCGTAGCCGTTCGGCAGGCCGGCTCGGAGGCCTGGGTTCAGGTTAATATGGGAAGTATTGCCATTAATCTTACAGTCGTCAGCGCCCTGAAAAATTGCAAATGGCGCGCCAGCGCTAGGTACGCCTGTGGGTTGGTGCGCGCCTTCCGGGCAATATTCTTCTGACCAGTTGGTACCGCCATCACTTTCATATTTAGAGTAGTTGTATTTCAATTTAGCTTTAAAGTCGTCGGTGGGTTGCCAGACCAGGGTCAATCGAGCATTGAGTGAATCATCGCCGTACCACCGCTCAGCACCATTAACCGCGACAGCGGGGTCATTGGCGTAGGAGTAATTTTCGAATAATTCATCATTTTTTGAAGTCCCCATGGCCAGCCGGGCTCCGAAAGTGTCCGATAAAGGTGCTGAAATAACTAACTCGGTAAAGGTACCGGCGTGTTCCGTTTCAACACCGCCACTGATCTGGAATTCAACCTCGTCGCCTGGATCATTAGAGGTAATAGAAACCACACCGGCGGTAGCCGATTTACCGAAATAAAGAGACTGAGGCCCTTTAAGGACTTCTAGCTGGGCCATATCCATATACGAGTTATGGATAAATCGGCCACGGTTTACCACGACACCATCAATATTGATCGCGACAGAGTGATCAAAGGCGGCACTGATCGACGAGGAACCTATGCCTCGCAGACGCAGACTGGAACCGTTTCCTGAACCGCCTTGGGATATCACCATGTTTGGCACCATCTTGGCAGCATCGACTAGTGTAGTGATGTTGTAACGGTCCAGGTCTTCTTCGGTAAACGCACTAATTGTTACCGGGACATCCTGAAGTGATTCAGCTTGCTGTCTGGCGGTTACGACGATTTCCTCGAGTATGTTCTGCTCTGCCTGGGCGAGACTAGAACTGGTAAAAACGAATGCTGCGAAAGCAATTTTTTTGAGAATTGAGTTACGCACCAATTGGTCCCCTTTATGTTGTTTTGACTGTGCTTGTTGAGGATACTCCCTCTGGAAAATAAGTTAACGATTGTTGACTTAATTATAGCTTTTCAGGATAAGTTAGTTTCAGCAATTGTAGGATCATACTATTTTGGAAGGTAGGTTCCATAAAAGGAGAAAAAGCCCGACCGAAGACGGGCTTTAATCTAATGATCTTTACATCTACATCCTTACATCTATATCTACATCTCGTACGTAAATTCTACACCAAAGGTTCTTGGTCGATTGACGAAGCCAGC
>JAPKEK010000698.1 GCA_028822125.1 Pseudomonadales bacterium
ACAGCGAAAATATCAGCGGGTAATCTAGGCCGATCTTTACCGTGTTACCACCTGTGCTGCAACGAGACGACACACTGCCGACAGTATATCGCAGCACTGGTTGGTCGCCAATTATGACTAGTAGATTCTGGTTTGGCCCGCCTGTCCGGAGGTTGCCTGTACTTCAGCTCAGCGTGGCGCAGAACGGTGCCTTGCAGCACCACACTCGTAAGACAGCTCAGGGGGAATGCCTGGGGCTGTCAGAAACCGGGTGATTGCAGCAAAGTTTTTTAAGTTAGCTGAAGGTTTAGTCTAACTTGTACGGTTATACCCTTCTCAGTTTTACTTCAATTCTGGCAACCAGAACTGCACCGGAAAACAGTTTAGTGATGCAATCAACTGCCCCACGATCAAATCGTCTCCAGTTTGCGGGAAATATCGCTATCGCCGCTCATTACAATAATGGGTGGTTCCGAATCCGGTGGTAAACGATCAAGAAAATGCATACCACCCATTCCTGGCATTACAAGGTCCAGAATAATCAGATCAAATGTATTCTGCTCGAGCAACTCCAGGCCGATCTCGGCTGTGGTCGCTGTGCTGGGCTGATAATCCAGCCCACCAAGCGCCCGGACCACTAAATTCAAGATGAGTTGATCATCGTCAATGGCCAATCTATGTGACGAACTTGCCACCTGATTTCCGTGGTTGCATTGGTTACATTGATCTCATTATAAGAATGTAATGTAGCTAGCATTAACCACTACCCTATCTGCATAGCTTATGCCAGGCGATAGCCTGATTTTAACTGCAGTCTGATCCAACATTGTTTCGGCCTGGGCTATCGATATATTATTGAAGGAATACGGGCCCAGCGTTCGCTAACCAAACTGCGAAACACGGGAATCAATACAGGAGCCTGCTCATGCGACACTCAGTTGTTATTGTTGGCGCAGGCCCTGCTGGCGCGGTGCTGGCCTATTTGTTGGCAAAATCCGGGATCAGCGTGACACTGTTAGAACGACATGTGGATTTCCAGCGAGAATTTCGAGGCGAAATACTCATGCCAAGTGGTCTTGAGCCGCTCTCTCAGATAGGACTTGGGGACCAGATGAACCAGGTTCCTCATGTATCTCTTGAAGGCATTAATGTCTTCATTAATGGAAGACAAGGCATTAGCGTGGACTTTCATGAACAACTGTTCGGGAAATTTAATCCGCGCTGGGTCTCGCAGCCCCATCTGCTGGAGATGATAGTTGGTGAATGCAGTAGGTTCGATAACTTCAGACTGCTTCGGGGTACCCGGGTTAGAGACCTCATCAAAGAAAACAACCGTGTTGTCGGTGTTATTGCTGAACATAACCAAGCAAACCGCGAGCTCCGAGCGGATCTGGTGATAGGCGCTGATGGCCGTACATCGCGCGTCCGTCATGCCTTAAACCTCCCGCTGAGATCCGATGCCATGCCGATGGATATTGTCTGGCTGAAAGTACCCGGGCCACCCTCTCTAGAGCGGAAAATCCGTGTATTTGCAGGTAAGGGTCGCCTATTGTTTGCTGCTCCGACTTTTGATTGCAATCTGCAACTGGGGTTTATTATCAGGAAAGGCGGTTTCAGGGAGATTAGGGAACGGGGATATCCTGAGTTGCTGGACGAGATGGCAAGGTTCGTTGATCCAGCATTAGGGGATCATCTTGCTCAGTTTCGCGACAGCATTTCAAACCCCTTCCTGTTAAGTACTGTATCGGATTGTCTTACCGATTGGACTTACCCTGGCAGTTTTTTAATCGGTGATGCTGCTCATACGATGTCGCCTGTGGGCGGCCAAGGATTGAATATTGCCATCAGGGACGCCATCGTCAGCGCAAACCACCTGATCCCTATACTTTCTTCTGACAGGGCGCTGCCTCTCCTG
>JAPKEK010000699.1 GCA_028822125.1 Pseudomonadales bacterium
CTGATCTGGTATTTATGGTGTAGCCATCATGGTATAGCCATCATGGTATAGCCATCATGGTATAGCCATCATGGTCTAACCAAAATGCCATCATACTGCTGAAGGCGAGAAAAGCAATCATAATCTGTGTCTCTCTGCGATTGGCTCGGAGTATGCAGCGCTGCATTGATTCAGGCATTAAATTGCTAATGCCTCTATCGATATTTTGTACCGGTACAGACGGCGTTGATGCTGTTAGATATTACCGCTTCTACGGAACCAGGGTGGATGGCTGTTGCGTGACGAGTCAATAAAATGGGTGGGTCGTTAATTGGTGTGTCAGTATTTCTGCAGATGGGGTTAAAATTGGCGTCGTCTTCAGGTTGAAATACAACCATCATGGCGGGCAATGGTGGACCGAAATCAATGTCAGTCTACGATGCTAAATATGCCTGGCCTGGGACTTGCGCCAACATGGTGTCCATGCTGGCAAGTAGCTATACTCTTTACCTGAAGCAGGTATTTTAATCGAGATTTTTCCAGCAGAAGTATTTTAGGATAGCAGGATATGACTGAATCTATTATAGACAGTGCAAAGGATTGGTCAGACAGATTACCTCAATTGGCTGGACAGTTTGAAGAGGAAGGAAAACTCAGTGAAATCATTGCAGCAGAGTTCGGTCAGGCAGGTTTTTTTCGCATGCTGGTTCCTGAGGTTTACGGTGGGCTGCAGGTACATCCACTGGAATTTATTGAAGTGCTTAAGTTAATTGCCATGGGTGATGGCTCTGCTGCCTGGAACGTCATGATTGGCGCAACCACCGGGCTGTTATCAGCTTCTTTGCCTGAACAGGGGGCTCGAGAAATCTATGCCAGTAATGCACAGGTTCTATCTGTTGGAGTAACAGCGCCTGCGGGCAGAGCTGATCGGAAAGAAGGTGGCTATCGGGTTACTGGACGTTGGCCATTCGGAAGCGGTTGCCAGAATGCTCAATGGATATCGGGCGGTTGTTTTGTCTATGAACATGGTGAATCGGCAATGGATACAAAAAATCAGGCTGAAGTTCGGTTTATGATTTTCTCTGCTGATCAGGTAAACATTGAAAACACTTGGGATGTGGTTGGATTACGCGGCACGGGTAGTCATCACTTCTCAGTAGAAGATGTATTTGTACCGGATCGTCGTACCGTGCTGATTGGTGGTCGAGCCAATATTTCAGAGCCTCTCTATCAATTTCCATTGCTGGGACTTCTGGCTCTGGGAGTTGCAAGCGTTGCTTTGGGAATCGGTTATCGAGCCCTTGATGAGTTCACCCAGTTGGCGGTGACAAAGCAGTCCACGGGTGCTTCACGTAAGTTGGCAGAACGTGGGGCGGTACAGACTAGCGTTGCCCGTTCCCTGGCAGATCTGAGATCGGCTGAGGCGTTTATGAAGGAAGCTGTTAACAACGCATGGGATTACGCTGAGCAGGGAGATCAGTTAGGCGCGGATTTGAAAAGCGCGTTGCGACTGGCTGCTGCTAACGGCACGCACAGTGCTGTGGCGGCTGTGGATAGACTTTATGATGCGGCTGGTGGCTCGGCTATCTACATGCACAGCCCTTTGCAGCAGTGTTTTCGAGATGTGCATGTCGTGACCCAGCATATTATGGTTGCTAAGCCCATCTATGAAGTGGTGGGAAGAGTGCACCTGGGACTTCCCGCCAGGTCCATGCTCTGATGTCGGCTTTATCTATTGGCGCAATTGGTGGGCCTATGTTACTTAAGGGTGCACTGCCGCTACGAAAGAATCGGTTGGACGCACTATTCAAGGCCGGGATTGATCATCTGTTTATTGCAGACCACGTCAGCTTTCAAAATGGCCTGGGCATGGACGGTATGGTTAATGCAGCCACTTTGGCGGCGATGCAT
>JAPKEK010000700.1 GCA_028822125.1 Pseudomonadales bacterium
ATATACCTCCTGAAATATTCTATGTATCAGTGATTGAAAGTGGCTTGAACCCTATATTGATGGTGAATAAAATAGATAGGGAAGGTGCCAGGCCTGATTGGGTTGTTGATGAGGTATTCGAACTGTTTGATCAACTGGGAGCTACCGAGGATCAGTTGGATTTCCCTGTTGTTTTTGGCTCAGCCATGCTGGGGAGTTCTGGCCCGGCAGCAGATAAAGTTGAAGCGAATTTAGACTATCTCCTGAAGGTGCTGACAGAGGAAGTACCGCCGCCAGTGGTGGCAACAGATGGACCGCTGCAGATGCAAATCAGTGCGCTAGATTTTAACAGTTATGTCGGTGTAATAGGGTTGGGTCGGGTGACCAGGGGAACGGTTAGCAAAGGCAGTCCGGTGATTGTGGTGGGTGCAGATGGTAGCTCCAGAAAAGCTAAAATACTGCAGGTAATGGGCTTTGCTGGTCTCTATAGAATTGAAATTGACGCCGCCAGTGCAGGCGATATCGTTTGTGTTACGGGTATTGAGGGCTTGAAAATCTCTGATACCATCTGTGCCGTGGATAGTCCGGACCGGATGCCTCCCCTTAGGGTCGATGAACCGACCCTATCGATGACTTTCCAGGTAAATAATTCTCCCTTTGCGGGCAGGGAAGGTAAATTTGTTACCAGTAGGAACCTGAAGGACCGTTTGGAATTAGAACTGCTATATAATGTCGCCTTGCAGGTAAGGCCTGGCGATTCAGCAGACAAATTTATTGTTTCTGGCAGAGGCGAATTACACTTGGCTGTGCTCATAGAAACCATGCGGCGAGAAGGTTATGAATTAGGTGTATCCCGGCCCGAGGTCATTTTAAAAGAGATTGATGGGGTCATACTTGAACCGTATGAGAACCTGATGATTGATGTGCAGCAGATCAATCAGGGTGCGATTATGGAGGCTATAGGTAGCCGCAAAGGAAGTCTGACCAACATGGTCCCTGATTCCAAGGGCAGAGTGCGTTTGGAGTTTCTGATACCGACCCGAGGTTTGATAGGGTTTCGCTCTGAGTTTATGACGTTGACCTCAGGCAATGGCATAATGAGCAGTGTCTTTGCTCATTACGGCAAGAGGCTGGGAGATGAGTTTAATCAGCGGCGTAACGGTGTTTTGATTTCCATGGCAAGTGGCAAGAGTCTGGGTTTTGCATTGTTTAATCTTCAGGCAAGAGGTAGGTTGTTTATTGAACCTAATGAAGCAATATACGAAGGTATGATTATAGGAATGCATGCAAGAGGAAATGATCTGCCTGTTAATCCCCTCAAAGGAAAGCAGTTAACCAATGTTCGTGCATCGGGTACGGATGAAGCAATAGTACTGACTGCGGCAGTCAGACATACGCTTGAGCAGGCTGTGGAATTTATAGATGATGATGAGCTAGTTGAGGTGACTCCGAGCTCCATCAGGATCAGAAAGAAATTGTTAACCGAAAATGAACGAAAGCGTTCTTTTCGAAGTAGAGCTGTCTGATTTTTTATGCTGCCTTTATACCCAGAATTAAAACCCTACGCTCGGCATCGGCTTAAGGTTGATGATATCCATGACCTGTACGTAGATGAGAGCGGCAATGAGGCCGGAATACCGGTTTTGTTCCTGCATGCAGGACCGGGTTCGGGTTGCGAGTTCGATAGTCGTCGATTTTTCAGCCCGGATAAATACCGCATTATTCTTTTTGATCAGCGAGGTGCCGGTCGTTCTCTGCCAACGGGTGAGGTTTTAGCGAATAAACCAGTCGACCTACTGGCCGATATGGAAAAGATAAGGATTAAGCTGGGCATTGATAAGTGGGTGCTGTTTGGTGGCGGCTGGGGTTCGACTTTGGCGCTACTGTATGCAGAAGCTTTTCCTGG
>JAPKEK010000701.1 GCA_028822125.1 Pseudomonadales bacterium
ATTCGCTTGTGCAGGTATTGATGAGAGGGATTAAATCGCCTGGTATGACCTACCATGCAAACGAGACGGCTATCACGTTGTACCTCCATAACGCTTAAAGCGTCGCGCCAATTATCTGCCAGAGGTATTTCTACCTGGACATGAATGCCAGCCTGCATACACTTGATCGCCTGCGCCGCGTGCATCTGCGTTGGCGTACACAGAATCGCTGCGTTAAGTCCTGGTAGCTTCAAGGCTTCATCAAAGTCTGTAAAAAAATTTGCGATGCCATATTTATCAGCAACCTCCTGGGTCTGCTCTCGACGTCGTCCGATAAGCCCAACAACCTCGACACCTTCTATATTTCTAATGCCATCGAGATGCTTTTTGCCGAAGGCTCCCGCCCCTGCAACTATTACTTTCATGTCGCTATCGCTCCTTTCTACTAACGGTTTTCCAGTATCAGATGACCAACCGCTGTATTAGACGCAGGCACATGATAAAAACGATGCTTTAACGTCACCGATTCATTCAGAGCACCTCGCATAATCAACCACATAATGAGTTCAACACCCTCTGACCCTGCAAACCTTAAATAATCGACGTGTGGCATCTCGGCAAGATCAGCGGGCTGGGAAACAATTTTATCTAAAAACTGGTGATCGAATTCACTGTTAATGAAGCCAGCTCTCGGGCCCTGTAGCTGGTGGCTCATGCCCCCGGTACCCCATATTTGAACATCCAGGTCCTCATCAAAAGATTCAACCGCACGCCGCAGAGCCTGACCGAGCTGGAAACAGCGTCTACCGCTTGGAGGCGGATATAACACCACGTTAACAGCAATGGGAATGACCTTGAATGGCCATTCCTCGGGTTGGCCGCACATCAACGACAAGGGTACGGTCAGGCCATGATCTACAGCCAAATCTCGTACCATGGTGATATCAAAATCATCCTGGATAACCGATTGCGTAATATGAGATGCCAGTATCGGGTGCCCTACTACCCTGGGGACCGGTCGAGCACCCCAACCCTCATCAGCGGGATCGAACGAATCACCACAGGCAATTGCAAATGTAGGCACCAGATTAGCATCAAACGCGGTAGCGTGATCGTTATAGACAAGCAGCACCACATCAGGATTTTGATCAACCAGCCATTGCTTGGAATAATCAAATCCTGAAAATATTTTCTGCCAGTAGGGTTCAGTGTGTTTATGGTTATCGAGTGCAGCACCAATAGCAGGTACATGTGACGAGGCTACACCTGCGCTAATTCTTGCCATTTTGGTTCACCTCCCCGGAATAACAATTCCCCTCTGGAGGTCTACCGCCATCGAGCATCATCTGCAGGTAATCCTGTTCAGACATTCCCGTCATTATTGAAGCGGCGTGTTGAAAGCTCAGTCCATCACAGGAAAATATCTTTGCAAGATAATAGATGTTACCACCTGAGGCAATCATCGCATTGTAATCGCGGCACAGTACTGCCCGTTTCTGAGCCTGGGACATTGGCCACTGTTCAAGATAAGCAGGCTCATGTTTTTTAAATTGAGCTCTGTTGTCCTGCTTCATTAAAGACATACAGAATTGATTGAGATGATGGCCTTTGCGGGCCATATCGGCATCAAAAATAGTAGTTCCCGGAATATCAGTGTAGGGTTTGTGCAAGGGCATTAGTTGTTCTCCTCATCACTGAAATACAGACGCATTGGGTTTTCGACTAATAGCTTGCGCCGGAGCTCAACGGTTGTCGCCACTTTGGGGATAAAATCCACAAGCTTTCCATCGTCCGGCATGTGACTTTTCATATTGGGATGCGGCCAATCCGTTCCCCAAAGTACTCGATCCGGAAACTCATCAATCACTTTTTTTGCAAATGGAATCACATCCTGGTAGCCATGCG
>JAPKEK010000702.1 GCA_028822125.1 Pseudomonadales bacterium
GCATGATACAGCTGCCCGTGTCTATCATGTCCAATGAGCGGGCTTAAAGTGCCTGAACGGGTAGCCATTGCATTGTCGCGTTCACGTCGTTTAGTTTGGTGTTGGTAGGCTGTTCTGAAGGGTTTGTAAGTACCATCGGTTAAATTGATGCAGACTCGCTTCGAACTCCGGATGATAGGGGCCGGGTTCAAAGAAACGCGAATTAACCCCTTCGCTGTTGCGGGTAATGATGTACTCATCTTCCAGGCTGGTGTTATGCCAAAGCCAGATTAATTTTTCTTTTTCATAATCAGTGCCTTCAACGGCATCAGCATTAACATACCAGACCAGTTGCATATCGGTTGACGTAAGAGACCGGGGTAGGAATCGATACATGACGCAGTGATCAGGATAATTCAGCATAAAGCAGAGGGGTCCCATTTGGAAGTCCCCGACGCCACTGTCGTAAGCCTTGATATCGCCCATCAGGGGAGCCAGAGGCTTGCCATCCTCACTGCCAGTCTGGTGATCCTTGAACAGGCCATAGCGGCTTGTATTGATGCACGCGCCAAAGCCTTCCGCATTGAGATAGGTTTTATCGTAAGCCGTTCCCATGCCATCAATGCCGGTTATTTTATCTGTCTGTGCCAGCATGGCAGAGACCAAAGGTGATACCTTTTCATCCAGATCTCGCAGGGTGTGCAGGCGCGAATAGGCCCGGTGAGAAGTTGCGCAGTGATAACACTCAAGGTAGTTCTCTAGCGCCAATTTCCAATTGGCATCAATCCGGTAAGTGTGTTTGTGAGCCACCTTGGCATTCTCAAGATGATAAGCCCCCAGCGGTTTTCTAAGGTTTTCCAATGGCTTAAGAAAATCAGCCGCCTGGGGATCACAGTTGATGAAAATCAGACCCATAAACTCAACCAGGCGAATTTTCTTCAAGCCATGGGCATGGACGTTGAAGTCTGGCATTACATGGGTTTCTCGAGCTGATTTTAGAGAACCATCAGTGTTGTATACCCAGCCGTGGTAAGGGCAAACGAAAACTTTGCGGTTGCCTGCATGCGCTTCACAGACCCTCGAGCCGCGGTGACGACAGATATTGTGCATTGCATGAATGTCACCTTTTTCATCTCGCGAGATGATGATGGAATCTTCACCAATGAACAGCAGTTGGTAATCACCCGGCTCCGGGATCTCGCTGGTGTGGGCTGCATAGAGCCAGCTGCGAAAGACGAGATGCGTTAGCTCCTTTTCGTATACCAGATGGGAGCGATAGAAGTAACTGTCAATACCACGAAGATGATGGTTTTCTTCTTGAGCGAGTTTCCGTGCCAGCTTTTTGTCTGAGTCATTGACGTCAGTTGCGATAACTTTCATGGGCATATTTCCTGCGAAAATGGTCCTATACCGGGTAGATCGGTGTAAATATTAGATTATTTACCGTTATCAAAATGCCACAGCCGGTGTTTTTCTGCGTCTGGAAGGGTTAAAAATAGGGCTGTCAATGACACTGCAGGGGGCCAATATACGAGTCCAATGCAGTTCGCGTTGATAGTAAATTTCAGCGATATACTGATCACCAACAGCGCCATGGGGCATCTCGATCTGGGCAAAAGCTAGGTTGGACTTGGCTGTAGGACACCAGGCAGCCGATGTCACGGTTCCCACCTGCTTGTCACCCTTGAGGATAAAAGAGTGATCCGCAGGTTTATTGCCATCAACATCCAGCAGCGCAAATCGATAACGGGAGCCTTGTTGACGCTCAGCCAGCAGGGCTTTTCGACCATTGAATAAGGGTTTCTTGAAATCCACCAACCAGTGTAGGCCAAGTTCTAAAGGACTGCGTGAGCGGCCATGGCGAATGACTTCCTCGGAGGACACAAAGTCGACACCGGCCTG
>JAPKEK010000703.1 GCA_028822125.1 Pseudomonadales bacterium
ATTCTAAATGGCAGCGGCCTGGGCATGCTTGCCAATCATTCCCTGGTAATGGCCTCTCACGTATCCAGAGCCAATGCAGCGTTAATCGATTTACGGCGCCTGCTGGAACAAGGCTGATTAGACAACAGCTGATTATGTGTCGAGAATCTGCATCAAAGCATTTCTTAATGGTTGACAAATTTATATAGAAAATCTGCTTCATAGAGTTTCCTAATGGTTGACAATTTTGTACCATTGGCTGCCTTCGCTATTGCGATGACCAACAAAAATTGAAAAACCCATTTGAGAATGCTTATGACTTTTGCTAATGAAATACCCCCCCTATTCGGTGGACTCGGATTGATCTGTGCTTTCATCATCTACTTGATGATGACCAAATACGCAGAAGGTGACGAGAAACTCAAAAAAATTGCTGCGGCAATCCATGAAGGCGCGATGGTATTCATGCACAGGGAATACCGCATGCTGTTACTATTTGCAGCCCCGCTTTTTTTACTGCTGTTCTATTTTCTGGGCTGGCAAACAGCCCTGTCTTTTGCTGTTGGGGCACTATCCTCAGCTCTGGCTGGGTACCTGGGTATGTTTTCTGCCACCAAGGCAAATATCCGGACAACCACAGCAGCACAAACTCAGGGCCAGGCAGGCGCACTAACAGTCGCTTTCTATGGCGGTTCCATTATGGGGCTTTGCGTCGCATCGCTGGGCCTGCTCGGACTGGGCTTCCTGTACTGGTATTTTGGCGGTGATCCTGAAACCGCTCACGCCATCCACGGTTTTGGCATGGGCGCTTCAAGTGTCGCCTTATTTTCCAGGGTTGGTGGCGGTATTTTCACCAAGAGTGCCGATGTTGGGGCAGATCTGGTCGGCAAGGTGGAAGCCGGTATTCCGGAAGATGATCCTCGTAACCCTGGGGTTATCGCTGATAACGTTGGCGATAATGTCGGTGATGTGGCGGGCATGGGCTCGGACATTTTTGAATCATACTGCGGTGCCATGATCGCCAGTATTGCTATCGCCTCGACCCTGGCCATGAGCGAAGTGACCCGTCTCACTGCACTGGATTTTTCTGCTGGACAGGCAGCTCTGATGTCCCTGCCCCTGGCTTTGGCTTCCCTGGGGCTCATCTGTTCCATTATAGGCATACTGACCGTACGGGCACTATCCGCTAAAGCACCCGAATTTGCACTGAGAATGGGCCACCAGTTATCTGCGCTGGTACTCATTGGCGGCGCCTATCAGCTGTGTGCAACTCTCGGCATCGGCAGCAACGTCTGGTGGGCACTCGTGGTCGGTACCGCTGGCGGCATAATCATCGGCCTGGTCACCGAATATTACACGGCAGGTAACCCTATTGTGCGAATTGCCGAATCAGGTCAGACAGGGACTGCAACGGTAATGATTACAGGCCTGGCAATCGGCATGCAGTCAGTTGTCATTCCCGTCCTGGCAATAGCCGCGATCATATATGCTTCAACGGAATTCGCAGGACTTTACGGCGTCGGTATTGCCGCAGTAGGCATGTTGGCCACTGTAGGCATGACTATGGCCCTGGATGCTTATGGCCCAGTTGCTGACAACGCAGGCGGCATAGCTGAAATGGGCGGCCTTGGACCCGAAGTCAGGGAAATAACCGATGGCCTGGATGAAGTAGGCAATACCACGGCAGCCATCGGCAAGGGTTTTGCAATTGGCGCAGCAGCGCTGGCAGCGCTGGCTATAATAGCTGCCTTTGTGGAGACCATGACCTACACTGATCCCGGTTTTGCGCTGGAACTGTCCAACCCCAAAGTCCTGGTCGGTATTTTTATCGGCGGCGTTCTGCCGTTTCTAATTGCATCAATTACGATGACCGCGGTTGGCGATGCTGCCATGGAAATGATC
>JAPKEK010000053.1 GCA_028822125.1 Pseudomonadales bacterium
CCGAGAACCCGCTGGTGCTACTCGATTGTCGATTCGATCTATTCGATGTAGGCCTTGGCCTGCGCCTGTTTGATGATGACCATATCCCAGGGGCTCAGTACGTAGATCTAAACCAAGACTTGAGCGATATCATCAAACCTGGCGTTACCGGCAGGCATCCTTTACCGAAAAAGGATGTTTTTTTGAGTACTGCAGCGACCTGGGGAATCAGTGATGATACCCAGGTCATTGCCTATGATGCCGATAGCGGTGCCTACGCTGCCCGCCTATGGTGGATGATGCGCTGGCTGGGCCATGCAAATGTTTCTGTGTTAAACGGCGGTTTTGCCGCCTGGTGCGGGGAACAAAGAGTGGTTAGCAAGGACCTGCACCACCTGCCAAAAGGATTTCTCAGCCAGCGCCAGCCAATTACGCGACAGGTTAATGCCAAAGACCTGTTATCAAAGCCTGAAGCTATAATTGACGCCAGAGATCGCAAGCGGTTTTCAGGAGAAAGTGAGCCCGTTGATCCCATAGCAGGCCACATTCCAGGCGCAATCTGCATGCCCTTTACAGAAAATATGGCAGACGGTAAATTCAAACCTAAAGCCGCTCTACTGGCGCAATACGGTCAGGCCGGGATCTCCCCATCCCAGACGCCTATCTGTTACTGCGGCTCTGGCGTGACAGCGGCCCATCACATTCTCGCTTTGAAGCACGCCGGATTTCCTGAACCCTCACTCTATCCAGGTTCGTGGAGTGAATGGATCAACCAACCTGAGCATCCCATTGAAACAGGTGACTGACAATCACTACAGTCTGCCCACTGCAGAAATTAACTGGCAGGGAAATCATCCCATATCATCGGATTACAATGACGGCTACTGGGCAGTTGGCAATGTACTGGCAGAGAAAACCCACGTTTTTTCTGGCCATCACCGGTTGCAGGAAAAAGCAATCAATTCAGACTATTTCACGATTGTCGAAACCGGTTTTGGATTCGGTAACAATTTCCTGCTCAGCTGTCAGCAATGGAAAGCCTCCGGGAGTCCTGGCATTCTGCATTATATCGGTATCGAAAAAGCCCCGCCCAGCCGGCAGGACCTGAAACGCTACCTCAGTCAGCTTGACCTGCCTCTCAGTTCATGGCTGGCAGGAAATTATCCTTTGCCAATCAGAGCCCGGTTTGCCCTGTGGCCAGCCGTGAATATCAGGCTTACGCTCATATTTGACCCGGTTAATCAGGCACTGGCAGATTTCAACTATCCGGCCGATGTATGGTATCTGGACGGTTTTCGCCCTGCATCCAACCCTGATCTTTGGAATCAGACCATTTACAACGAGATGTACCGGAACAGCAAACCAGGCACGACCTTATCCAGCTTCACGGTTGCCGGCAAAGTCAGGGAAGGTCTTACCCAAGCCGGGTTTAAGGTCTTAAAGGCACCGGGGTTTGGATCAAAAAAAGAAATGTTATCCGGGTACAAACCCGGTCACTGGCAACCTAGCACCATTGAGCGTCTGGAAACCGTCATTATTGGCGCTGGAATTGCTGGCAGGTCGGTTCAGTCTGCCCTGAAAAAACGAGGCTTCCAGACCACTTTACTGGACAGTCCCCAGGTACCTGCTGCGTCCAACGTACCCACCATGAATCTGTATCCTCAATTGTCGGTTGTGGCGGATCAGAAATCGAAGTACTCAATTTCTGCCAATCATTATGCATTGCAGAATACCTTCGACGTGCAAAGAACAACGCTGGCCTGGAAAAGCACTAATCGACAGAAATTACAGCGCATGCGAACCATTGCCAGACAGTTTCCTGACCTCTATATCAGCGAGCAGGATGACTCGATCCTGTTGCATGAAGCCGGCGTCGCATCTGCTAATCCTGTCACTACCGAACAAAGACATGTAGCTGATTTGCAGCAGGTCAAGGATGGCTGGCGCCTGATAGACGAGCAGGGTAAGGAGATCATGTGCACGCAGCAAGTTGTGCTCGCAGCAGGTATCGGAATGAATGATTTACAACCAATACCTTTGAGGCTGGTGCGAGGGCAATCCATTCTCGCCGAAAGCGACAACAGAATAACTCAAGTAACAAGCGGTGATATCAGCATTGCACAGGTTGAAGATCACCTTTTTCACGTCGGCAGCACCTATCAGCCTGACGACTGTGACCTTGCTGATCGACATGAAGACAGCAATTACTTGCTGGCCCTGTTAGAACAGCGTTTTCCTTTATCGGACTGGTCCCTACATTCCAGTTTCGTCGGAGTACGCGCGGCGCCCGTGGACAGGAACCCCATTGTCGGACCCGTACCCCAATGGCAACTGCTGCAACAACACCCCTTTACATGGTATCAAAACCAGAGCATCCCTACTCAGCAGGGTCTCTACTGCAGCGCCGGGTTTGGGTCTAAGGGAGGCAGCCATGGCCCACTTGCAGGAGAACATCTAGCCAACCTGATAACGGGAGAGCCAACGCCCCTTACCCGTTATCAGCAAAGCCACTTTTCGCCGGCAAGATTCTGGCTCCAGCAAGCTCGCCAAAAATCAGCCAGAAAACGCCATCAACGCCTTTAATTGAACATTCTGACGTTTATTACACCTTCAATTTCACCTATTTCGGTTTCCAGATCTGAACTCACCTCAGTTTCCACGTCGATAAGATTGTAGGCAACTTCCTGTCTGCTTTTATTCAACATATCGATGACATTGATATCATGGTCAGCGAGAATAGACAGTACTGACCCCAATATACGCGGAACATTGTGGTTAGTGATGGCGATTCGACAGCCCTCTTTACTTCTTTCTAAATAAACACCGGGGAAATTCACGGAGTTAACAATATTACCGTTCTGCAGAAAATCGAGCATCTGGTCAGCCACCATCACAGCGCAATTTTCTTCAGCTTCTGCTGTGCTAGCGCCGAGATGAGGTGTCGCCATGACACCGGCCATACCGATAAGCTCTGGCGTTGGAAAATCAGATATATACTGAGATAGCTGACCTGCATCGAGAGCCTGTTTAATAGCAGCAGTATCAACAATTTCGGCCCTGGCAAAATTCAATAAAATTGCATTCTTCCTGGCAAAACTGAGCACGTCTGAGTTGATCAGCCGTTCCGTTTCCGGAAGTGCAGGCACATGCAGGGTTACGATATCAGATTTGGAGAAAAGCGCCTGGATGCTATCCACCTTATGGACCTGACTTGACAACCGCCAGGCTGACTCAATCGAAAGTGTCGGGTCATACCCCTGTACATGCATACCTAACTGTAATCCCATTTCCGCAACCATGGAACCAATGGCACCCAGACCGAGTATGCCCAGTCTTTTTCCCTTTAATTCTGAACCCTTAAATTGCTTCTTGCTGGCTTCAACCTGGCTGTTCAAAGCGACCTTATCGGACTCTGTTTTCAGGCTCTCAACATATTCGATCCCCTGAACAATACCTCTTCTCGACAACAACAAACCTGCCAGCACGAGCTCCTTAACAGCATTTGCATTTGCTCCCGGTGTGTTGAATACGACAATGCCTCTGTCCGTATATTCAGCAACTGGAATATTATTAACGCCTGCTCCAGCTCTGCCCACGGCCAACAGACTGGGAGTTGCATGCTCCTGGGTTAACTTATGGCTCCTGAGAACGATGGCATGTGGGTCGGCTACATCTGATGCTAATTCAAAACAATCTCCTGGAAATTTTGCCAGGCCTTTTGCCGATATATTATTGAGCGTTAATATTCTAAACATGCCTGGATCCCAAAAAAAAAGGCATTCTACACGCTGGGGAGAATAAATTTTAGCTTTATTCTCATCTTCTTAATGAAGTTCTTTCATTATGATGACCTGAACTGACTGCAACGACGCCTTCCAAGCAAAAGCAAAGATATCCGGACCAAGTCCAGATGGAGGCGATGCTCATTTCATACTCCAATGGCCACGACCATCAGGGTCTGAGAACCCTTATCGAAGCAAAGGCCTGAGCAGAAGACCCTGTAATCGCCTCAGCTCATCTACGCTGATCAAGCCGGCTTCATAGGCCTTATACAATCCCGCCATTTCACCATCAACCGAATCGACCTGGTCAGAAAACAATCCTATATACAGAACTGCAGCCACAACCAGCGCCGCCAGGTATTGCCTATATTTCATTATATTTCCCTCTTGACCAAATAGCGCCGCCGATGAACAGCATGCCTACCAGCATACCCTCCAGCAAGCCGACTGGATCAACCATCAACCATTTCAAATCAAAACCTTCTCCGTTCATGGACAGCAATGGCAGGCTATGAGCCCATAACCATTCTGAAACAAGGAACACCTCGCCTGGCGAGTAGACCCTCTCTAAAATAACCAAAACAAGTGGAATCCCTATAAACCAGCCAACCGGAGACGATTTTGCCCAGGCTGAAATCAGCAATGCAAAACCAAACCAGGGGGCACTCCAGAAACTTTGCAGCAGTTGGTAACAAAACAGTAGAAACATATGGGCAACGGGGTTAATCGGCTGCCATAGTATATCCCATGCAGCGTAATCATTGGATAAGAATATTCCTGTAACAAGAATCAACGACAGCAATTGAGCAACGAAACAGAAAATCAGATAAACCATTGGAATAACAAACAACCCCGTGACAAGTTTGCTGAATACCGTCAAACCATCAGAAACCGGCATTGATTTCCAGAACAGGATACTTCCATCTTTTCTTTCATTAAACATTGAAGTCAATAAGTAACTCAACGCAACCACCAGAGATACCAATAAAAATGGGTAGCTACTGAACATGAAAATCTTGCCCATCACATCGATTCGCTCCGCTTCCGATAACGCGCTTAATTTATCAATGCCCAGGCTAAAAGCAGACCCTGAAAAACTCACTTCAATTGCTGCCGTACTGGCGGTGGAGAAAAAAAGCATGCCAACGACTGATACCAAAAACAGCCCACAGGCAGCTGCAGGCAAATACAACATCAACGTCTTATGCTCCCAAAACTCACGTCTTATCAGGATTACAATCTTTGTGTTAATCATTGCGAACTTCCCTTTGACGTTCAGCTAACACCAAGGCTACAAATAAATCAGCAATCGGCGTTAACCTTACCTCTCCGAGCGCCGCCAATTGCTCACCTGGTACCGAATCAAATATTAACTGATACCGGCCAAGCAGTTGCTGTTCACCGATAGGCTGAAGTTGCCGGGCCGCTTCAATCGCATCAGGTGCCACCTGCAGCGTAGCAAACCTTTTACTGACCTCGTCCGTGCTGCAAGACAACACGAGTTGACCATTGCTCAGAAATACAAGATGGGTGAGCAGGGGTTCTATCTCTTCTACCTGGTGAGTACTGATAATCAAGCTTCTTCTGTCATCTACGAAATCCGCCAGCAAGCGATCATAAAATGCCTTTCGATAGACAATATCCAGGCCAAGGGTAGGTTCATCGAGTATCAGAAGCGTGACATCAAGGGACATCACCAGAGCCAGATGCAATTGCGTTATCATCCCCTTGGACAGAGCCTTCACCTGGCTGTTCATGTCAATATCGGTGGTACTGAGTAGTTCAACAGCACGTTGCCTACTGAATCTGGGATGCACGCCTTCAACGTAGTTCAGCGCGTCAGCCACTTTCAGCCAGCGCGGTAATATCCCGACATCTGAAATATAACAGACATCCTGCATCATCTCGTGCCGGCCCTTGCCTGGATTTCGACCCAGCACCCGTAGCTCCCCTGAAAAGGCAGTTAACCCTAGCAAGGCCTTTAAAGCAGTTGTTTTGCCTGCTCCATTGGGCCCGATAATTCCCACCACAGCACCGGCTGGAACTTCAAAACTAAGATCTTTTAAAGCAGCATGCGAACCATAATGCTTGGTCAGACCCTGTGCGGAAACCATTGAATTCATTTCGTATCCTCAAATAATTCACTTTGACTGATTCCCAAACGACGCATCTTGGTGAGAATCTCCGGCCACTGTTTTTCCAGAAACTGGGTTTTTTGTTTTTCAACCAGACGTTCGACAGCACCCGGTAATACAAACATTCCTAGACCCCGCCGCTTTTCAACGACATCATCATCTACCAGCAATTGAATTGCCTTGGACACCGTAATGGGGTTGATTCTCTGCTCACCGGCGATCTGCCTCACCGAAGGGATAGCATCCCCTTCAAGCAGGATGCCATCCAGGATCAGATCCGTCAGGTGGTTAAACAACTGGATGTATATAGGATCCCTGTCGTGCCAGATAATGGACAGAACCCGTTAGCTTTATTGTTATAGTGTTATAGTATACTATAACACTGAGCCCATGATTGCAACACGGCCAGCCAACACCCTGGTTTACGGCATAGCTAGGGTTTACGGGTCAGGCGATAATCCAGAGGCGGCGCTCGATTGCCAAGCAGCGCCTGATAATGGAAATTCTCCCCCCTCCGGCCATCAAATTCAGTCAAGGCAGCAGCCCGCAATTGCGCATCGGTCATCACATCCATCGCCGTCAGGGCCAGGGCTTTGGCCGCAACCAACATACCTTTTGTACCAATACTGGTACCCCCCGCGGCAATGGCCTGCCAACTATGAGCAGAAGTTCCGGGTACCCAGGTTGCAGCAGACATGCCGGTCGTTGGAACGATCCAACTTACATCGCCTACGTCGGTAGAGCCTTTGCCTTGTTCGAGCCGCATGGGAAGAACCCGTTGCTCAAGGCCGAGCAAACTTTTGTCCGCAGTGAAAGATGACTCAATCTGTTTTGCAAAATGAATTTCTGATTCATCCATGGTATAGCCGCCAACACGGCTAAGATTCGCATGCATCACTTCAGCCAGAGCCTGGTTCGGCAGCAGAGAATGATTGCCGTGCATAGTCTCAATAGAGACCTCAGTTCCGGTGCCCAGTGCAGCCGCTTTGGCTGTCTGCATTACCCTGTCCCAGATTCCCAGGAGCGTTTTTGCATCTGGGTGTCGCACGTAATAATAAACTTCAGCGAAATCTGGCACGACATTGGGAGCAGCACCACCGTTGGTAATAACATAATGTATACGCGTCGACGAAGGAACGTGCTCGCGCAGCATATTAACCATGAAATTCATGGCTTCAACACCATCAAGCGCAGACCGTCCTCGCTCTGGAGCGGCCGCTGCGTGTGAAGATTGGCCATGAAAGCGAACACGGGCGGACTTATTAGCTAAGCTCGTCCCCGGGTTTGCAACATTGCGATCACTTGGATGCCAGTGCAGCACGGCATCAACATCCTTAAACGCGCCTTCCCGAACCATGTAGACCTTACCCGAGCCTCCTTCTTCAGCTGGCGTACCATAAAGTTTGAGTGTTCCTTGCGTACCGCTTTGCTTCATCCACCGACTGACCGCCATAGCGGCTGCCATTGAACCCACGCCAAACAGATGATGACCGCAGGCATGACCAGCATGTTTCCCCTCGACTATTAAGCGAGTTGGCGATGCTGCCTGTGATATGCCTGGCAATGCATCAAACTCTGCCAGAATACCAACCACGGGGTCCCCCTGACCGTAACGGGCGATAAAAGCAGTCGGTATTCCTGCAATATTAGACTCGACCTCAAAGCCGGCCTGCTGCAAGGTCTTCTGCAACAAGGCACTACTGCGAGTTTCCAGATAGCCCAGCTCGGCATAGCCCCAGATGGACATAGCCAGTTCAGAAAAACCGGCTGAATGCTGATCAAGATAATCCATCACGACCTGCTTTTCATCCGCCTGCGCCAGCGACAACAGCGAAATCAAAACAATCATCAACAATTTCATGCTCACCATTTTATTCACGATCAAGTCACCTCCTGAGCCAATTCTTCGATAAGATCCAAAATGATAGTCTCACTATCCATAATTGCAAACTGACTCATATGCTGAACTATCTGGGCGCGCTCCAGCCATAGCTGGTCAATCGCTTCCAGGAATGTATGATCCGTCATATCATGTTCTTCGAGTACCCGACTGAAACCCTGCTCACGCATAGCCCAGGCATTTTCCAATTGATCGCCACGGCTTGCGAGAGCTGTTAGTGGAATTAGAAGATGCGGTTTACGAGTCACTAACAATTCATAAATCGAATTCGCCCCAGCCCTCGCGACCACAATATCGGCTGCGGCGAGCAGATCACCAAATCTTTCCTGGACGAATTCAAGCTGGACATAACGCGACCTCGGCTTTAAAGCCCTATCTATATTATCCGCGCCGACCACATGAACCACGAACCAGCGCTCGCACAATACCGCTAAAACCTGTCTCACCTGCCGATTAATAGCAACCGCGCCCAGGCTGCCGCCGAAAACAAGCAATATCGGCACATCTGCTTTAATCGACATCAAATCCCGCGCACGCTGGGCCTGGCCACCCATCAGGCTAGCCCTGACCGGAGTCCCCGTAAGCACCCCCTTTAACACAGGTACCATTGCCAGAGAAGCTGGGAAATTGACGCAAATCTTTTCTGCAAATGGAAAACAGATACGATTAGCCAGGCCTGGGGTGATATCCGATTCATGGCAGATCACGGGCACCCTGAACACCCTGGCCGCGACAACAACCGGCACTGCCACGTAGCCGCCTTTGGAGAAAACCACATCTGGTTTTAATCTAACCATCAGGAAACAGGCTTTTACCAGCCCCATTAAAATTCTGAATGGATCCAGGAAGTTCGCCCAGGAAAAGTAACGCCGCAATTTCCCCGATGGTATTGCAAAATAGGGCACATCGGTTGTTTCCAGCAGTTGCGCTTCAATTCCCGTATATGATCCGATATAGACACAACCTACGCCCCGGCCCGCAAGTGCTTTAATCAAGGCCAGATTGGGCGTGACATGACCAGCCGTACCACCGCCTGTAAACAATACTTTCATCTATAGTCGCAAAGTCTCTTTAACAAAAGGGATAGTGACAAGCCGTTGTCTTCTCAATGACTCACTTGCCAGCTGCGCCATCAACTCGAGTAGATGAGGCATATCCCGCGGCACACGGTTTATCAGAAAACGGGACACTTCCTCCGACAGACAGAAACCGTATTGGCTCGCACTTGCCTGGAGCAATCGAGCTTTATCTCCATCATTGAGCAGATCCGTGCCAATCAGCATCGCCGAACGACACCGGGATGCCAGGTCAGCAAGGCCAAAGTTAACCTGTCCGGGATGGCTGCCTAAAGCAAGCAGTAACCATGCATCGGATCTGTCCTGTACCGAGTTCATCAAATCAAAAACAGCCAGCTC
>JAPKEK010000054.1 GCA_028822125.1 Pseudomonadales bacterium
GCAATCGGCATGGTTCCTGGGGACATAATGAATCTGATTTAGTGGTAGAAAACGGCGTTATCAACGGCAGTGTTTATTTCGTACAGGACGCCCAAAAAGTCAACTGCTTTTTGGTTAATGCAAAAACTGACGGTAAAGTGGTTCTTTATGTTATTGATGCAAATGCCCAGGGGCTGTCAATTAATTCAGACTCGATTGTTGACCTGACCCGGGATCAGGCGACCCTGGTTTTTAACAACGTCGCTGTAGAAGCCAGTCAACTTGTTGCATCAGCTGCAGAATCTTTGAATGCTCTGGCTACCGCCACCGCTGCCTGGTTAGTCCTACTGAGCGCAGATATGTGTGGCGCTGCAGAATGGCAGCTACAGACGACGGCAGAATATGCCAGAACAAGACAGCAATTTGATCGCACCATTGGGTTTTTTCAAGCTGTGAAACATCCCCTGGTTGAGTTTATGGTTGAAATTGATCAAGCCAGATCACTCCTCTACAACGCTGCCTGCGCAATTGATCACGAACCTGATATGGCCGAACAATATGCCAGAATGGCCAAGGCGGTGGCAAACGATGCAGTCGGCTTTGGATCTAGAAAATCCGTTCAATTACATGGCGGAATCGGCTTTACATGGGAATGCTATGTCCACCTTTACCTCAAGCGTCAACTACACAGCCAGGCCTTACTTGGCGATGCGACTTACCAGAGAGAAAAATTAGCCGAGTTAGTACTTTCCAGTTAAGCAGGAACCCCGATATTCGCCGGCAGGAATCGCCAGCCTCGCCAGTTCAACAGGGATGCCGCACGCATACCGTTGTATTTAAGGCACGTTATTAACATGGCGACCGGTTCGGGAATGGATTTATGCTGGGATCATAGTCCCGGGTTTCCAACGATTGAGTGCTTAACCGAGGAAACCCAACGACAGTTCCAACTAGGCGTTTGGTTCTACATTGAGTCGTGCTACTTCTGCCATCATGCGTAACGCCTGCTCATCGCCCGTGATCGTCAAACCAGTAATGCCGCTATTTTCCCAATCTCTGAAGCGATTCTGAATTCTTTGTCGGTCACCGATAAGTGCACCCTGGTCAACAAATTCATCGGGTACCGCATCTATTGCTTCACCCTTACGTTTAGCCAGATACAACGCCTGGATTTTCTCAGCTGCTTCGCCGAAGCCACGGCGGATCATCATTTCCTTATGAAAATTCTTGGTTTTATGACCCATACCACCGACGTAAAGCGCGATGCCAGGTTTCATTCGATTCAGGCCAGCTTTTACATCGTCGGTAATCACAACGTTGCTCATGGCCTGACAATCAAAACCATCAGCAGTCTTACCGGCCTTCTTCAATCCAGCTTCAATCCAGGGTTTGTAGGTATCATAGTTCTCCGGCACAAGCCCAAGGGGCAGCCAGCCATCGGCAATTTCTGCCGTCAGTTTCACCGTTGAGGGCATACCAGTACCAAGCCAAATCGGAATATCTGGGTTCATGTGCAGGATGGATTTGAGTGGTTTACCCACACCCATCGATCCATCACCAACAAACGGCAGGGAAATCTCCTTGCCTTCGTGCACAACCGGTTCCTCACGGCGCAGAATTTTTTTCATTATCAAAACGTAATCTTTAATTCGGTAGTACGGCCTACCCCAGGGTTGACCGTACCACCCTTCAACAATCTGTGGCCCAGAAACACCAATACCACAGATGACGCGATTGCCCCCTGCGAGGGCGTCGATGGTCGCAATTGCCATTGCCGCATTAGCTGGCGTTCTGCCTGCAAGCTGAATGACTGCGGTGCCTAATCGAATGCGATCCGTTTTTGCTGCAAGATAAGCGAGCGGGGACAACGCATCAGAACCATAAGCTTCGGCCGTCCAAACCGTGTCATAACCCAGGCGTTCTGCGAGTTGAACTTTTTCAACGGGTATTCGAAGCTCGCCGCCAGAATAGCCAAGCATTAATCCAAGTTTCATTTCAACAATCTCCTTACTAAAAAAATATGACCTCATGCTTAGGCTCAAATATTTCGGTCACCTGCAGCAAAACTATCCAGACCTGGATGAGTTTTTCATACAAATACTCTCGCATAACTAGTATCATAGATTTATAGTGATCAGTCATGCAACCTATGAACAAATAGTCTGGAAAAGAATCAATGGCCAAAAATACCTCAACCGAAAGAGCCGCGATAAGGGTAGCACGGAATATAGTTCAGGATATTCAAGATCGTGCACTAAGGCCAGGTACCCCGCTTGACCCGGAGTATGTAATGGTCGAGAAATTGGGTGTGGCTCGCGCCACGGTTCGTGAGGCGCTACGTTTTCTTGAGTTGCAAGGCGCACTTCGCATTAAAGCCGGACCTGGTGGCGGCCCGGTAGTGAATGTTCCCCATACCGACCATCTTGCCAGCGCCATTTCACTGCAGCTGCAGTTCGCGAATGCATCCTTCCAGGCGGTCATTGATGCCCGCATGTCGATCTATCCGGTACTGGCGGGAGAAGCGGCACAAACTGCAACACACCAACATATCCAAGCGATTCAGCAGAGCATCGCTCGCATGCGTGCAGCGGTCAAAGATTCTGATTTACTGACTTACGAAGCGCAGCAGTTTCACAATCTTGTTGCTGATGCATCCGGGAATATGGTTTTGGGGTTCCTTGTTAAAGCATTACATAAGATGTCTGAGGGAGCTGGAATTCAATATGATTTGCGGCAACGAAAGGCCATTGTTGAGAAAGCTGGCAGAGTGCTTTTGGCTATCGAAGCCGGTGATGCCGAAAACGCACGCAAGGTAACAGTAGACATGTTGGCGGCTGCACTGCGTTACTGGAAAAAGAACGCTCCCGATCTACTCGACAGCCCCGTGTCATGGTTAGCAGATTTACCTCGGGGAAATCTGTTGCTTCCCGAACTTCAGGCAACGCAGCTATAGCGCCTTCATTCAGCGAATAAGATTACTGATTGCATCACCCGTTTCATAAAAAGGAGAATACAAGTGGATCCGACTGATTACGAAAACATTCGTTACCAAGTGGAGGATGGTCGCGCCCGTATTACACTGGCGCGCCCGGAGAAACTGAATTCGATTTCGTACGATTTGCTCCAGGAACTGCAACATGCACTTTGGGAGGCTGACGACAATCGAGAGGTACACTGCATTATTCTACGAGGAGAGGGTCGAGCCTTCTGCAGCGGATACGATTTAACAGGGTTACCCGCGCGCGGAAGAAGCAAAGAGTCTAACGGGCGTACTGGACGCAGTCACGATGATGACGTCTGGTTAATGGAAAGAAACAATCGATGTATCCGCTCTATCTGGGAGATCCATAAACCTACCATTGCTCAAATTCATGGTTACTGTCTGGCAGGGGGAACCGACCTGGTCATGGGTTGCGACATGCTGATCGCAGCCGATGACGCGAAAATAGGTTTCCCGGCGGCCAGATCAATGGGCGCCCTACCGAACAACCTGTGGATGTATCATTGTGGTCCCCAGTGGGCCAAACGATTACAGTTGACCGGCGATTCAGTATCCGGCAAGGACGCAGCGCTAATTGGGCTTGTCATGAAATCTGTGCCCGCTGATTTGCTGGAGGATGAGGTCGAGGGACTTGCAGATCGACTCAGTATCATCGATCCAGATTTGCTTGCGGCAAACAAGCGAATTAACAATTTAGGCCTCGAGCTCATGGGCGCACAGATTTTACAAAGGCTCGCCGCAGAGAATGATGCCCGCGCGCACCATGCCCCGGCAGTTCGCGAGTACGGGCGTTCATTCAAGGAGCACGGACTGAAGGAAACACTCCGGAAAAGAGATGCGCCGTTTGGCGAAGGCATGGCCCATGTTCATGAGCCAGATGGACGGATTGTGCATTAGTGCCTAAAGGCTGGGAATAGCCGTCCAAGCCCAGGCCTATGACACCCACATCGACAAAAAAGGCCATCGGGACCCATGCTCAGATACCGGGACACGCTAAGACTCACTGCCGATAATCAGCAGCTGGGTTACAAAGACCTCACCATAAAACACGTAAGCCTGCTGCTCGGCAGAAAAACATGAGCAGACCTGAAAGGTAATTGGGCCCAGGGCAGGAGCAGAGACTACTGCACAAGGCAGCTCGCTGCTCCGCACAGAATCAGCGCGGCTGGCCTTGCAGCTTGCGCACTTTAAAGTTACGGCCCTTTATTTTGCCATTGACGAGTCGATTCAATGCTTGACCGGCCGACTTGCGGTCAATGGCAACATAGGCTGCGAAATCCATGACATCAATTTTACCAACCGCATTGCCGGCAATACCACCATCACCGGTAAGGGCACCGAGGATATCGCCAGGCCGAACTTTGTCTTTGCGACCAGCGGCAATAGCCAGTGTCGCGAAAGCGGGCTCCGGCAGTACCTCATTGTTGTTGGGCAAGGCTGCGAGTGCTTCGACGGCTAATTCTCGGTCCTGGTAGGCGCAAATGGCGTCCAATTTATAGCGTTCGGTATCGGCGAACAGCGTCAGCGCCAAACCATTTCGGTCTGCGCGACCGGTGCGGCCAATTCGGTGTACGTAGGTTTCTGGATCGCGAGGCATGTCAAAGTTGATGACCGCAGGCAGCCCATCTATGTCCAGGCCCCGAGCGGCCACATCCGTAGCCACCAATACCCGGCAGCTCAGATGACGAAACTGCACCAGCACCTGGTCGCGGTCACGCTGTTCCAGATCGCCGTTCAGCACTAGCGCGGCAATGCCGCTGCGATTTAGCTTAGCGCAAACTTCGCGGGTACTGTCTTTGGTGTTGCAGAACACCACAGCACTGTCGGGTCGAAAATGTCCTAAGAGTTTCTCCAGCCCCGGTAACTTGTCTTTTCTCTGACAAATATAAAACTTCTGATCAATCTGACTATTGTCGACCAGCACATCGACGCTGACTTGTTCGGGCGATCTTTGAAAACGGCTGCTGAGGGTACGTATATCATCGGGATAGGTGGCCGAAAACAGCAACGTCTGGCGCGTGCTTGGCGTCTGCTGAATGATGCCGCTGATATCATCAATGAAGCCCATTTCCAGCATACGATCAGCTTCATCCAGCACCAGGGTACTCACCCGCTCAAGTGAAAGGGTTTGTTTTCGCAGGTGGTCCTTGATGCGACCGGGTGTGCCAACCACAATGTGGGCACCGTGTTCCAGCGAGCCTATTTGCGGGCCGATGGACTGGCCGCCGCACAGTACGACTACCTTGATGTTCTGTTGATAGCGGGCCAGGCGACGCACTTCACCGGCGACCTGGCTGGCGAGCTCACGGGTCGGGCACAGTATCAGTGCCTGAGTACCAAAATCCCGTGGGTTCAATTTAGTGAGTAAAGGCAGGGCGAAGGCGGCGGTTTTGCCGCTGCCAGTTTTAGCCTGGGCAATCAGGTCTTTACCGGCAAGCCCCGGCGGCAATGCAGCAGCCTGAATGTCGGTCATCTGCTTGTAGCCGAGGTTATCCAGATTGCCCAGCTGCTCCGGTGGCAAGTTGAGGGTGCTAAAGGCCAAGTCGTTCACACTTCATCCTTTTCTGCTTCAAGCAGGCGTTGTTGGCGTTTTTCTTCTTCTTCCATAACCGCTTTTATCTCCAGCATCAAGCCATCCACATCGGCGGCGCTTTCGTCCTCCTGGAAAAGACCGGTCAGCATCGTGTCGGGGGTGAGTTCGCCTTCCTCGTATAAAGCCCACATTTCCTTAGCATAATTGCTGCCCAGCAGCTCTGGCGCATAGAGACCGTAGTAGGCGGTTATATTATTGACATCTCTTTCCAGCATCGATTGGGCATGGTTATTCGCCGCGGCGTCCACCGCCTGGGGCAAATCAATGATGACCGGACCATAATCGTCCACTAACACATTGAATTCAGACAAATCCCCGTGTACCAGGCCGGCACAGAGCATTTTGACTACGTAGTCCATCATTACCGCGTGGTCTTCAACTGCTTGATCTCGGGTCAGGGCCACATCGATCAGGCGCGGCGCCACTTGCCCGGCATCATCGGTCACTAGTTCCATGAGCAGGACACCATCAAAACAACCGTAGGGCGTGGGCACTCGTACGCCGGCGCGATCAAGCTTGTACAGGGCGTCGACCTCGGCATTTTGCCAGGCTTCTTCCTCCTGCTTACGACCAAATTTGGAACGCTTTTCCATGGCCCGCTGACGGCGAGTATTGCGGCCCTTGCGGCCTTCCTGGTATTCCACGGCTTGTTTGAAACTACGCTTGGCAGCTTCCTTGTAAACCTTGGCACAGCGGATCTCACTACCACAGCGAACCACATACACCATGGCCTCTTTACCACTCATTAATTGACGCACGACTTCGTCAACCAGGCCGTCTTCAATCAGGGGCTGTATGCGTTTGGGGATTTTCATGGCGCTCTTATACAGGAGTTTGGCGAGAGTTGCGAATGCAGGTACACTGCTCGCCCATGAAAGATGCCCATTATTACCTGCAACACACCTACGGTTTCCAGGATTTCCGGGACTCCCAGGCCGATATTATCCAAGCTGTGGTGGACGGTAGAGATACTTTGGTATTAATGCCAACCGGTGGCGGCAAGTCGTTGTGCTACCAGATTCCGTCACTCGTTCGAGATGGCTGTGGTGTGGTTATTTCACCGCTGATCGCGCTGATGCAAGACCAGGTTGACGCCTTGCAAGAACTGGGGGTACGCGCCAGCTTTCTCAATTCGACCCAGGATTCGGCCACCGCGCAGGCAATAGAACAAAAACTGTTAAACGGTGACCTGGATTTGCTCTATATTGCGCCAGAGCGGCTCAAACAGGAACGTATGTTAAATCTGTTGAAGACGGCAACTATCGCGCTGTTCGCTATTGATGAGGCGCACTGTGTCTCCCAGTGGGGGCATGATTTCCGGGCTGACTACCTGCGCCTGAGCGTGCTGCATGAGACCTTTCCGCAGGTGCCGCGTATTGCCCTGACTGCCACCGCCGATGAGCGCACCCGCACTGAAATTCTAAGTCGCCTTGATCTGCACGCAGCAGAGAAATACATCTCTGGTTTTGATCGCCCCAACATCCGTTACCGCATCGCCCTTAAATACAATATGAAGTCACAGCTGTTACGCTTCTTAAAGGAGGAGCACGAGCATGATGCGGGTATCATTTATTGCCTGTCGCGCAAAAAAACCGAGAATATTGCCGATTGGCTGCAGACACAGGGCTTCACGGCCCTGCCTTACCATGCCGGCCTTGCTGCCGGCACGCGGGCCACGCATCAATCACGATTCCTGCGCGAAGAAGGCGTGATTGTGGTGGCAACCATTGCCTTTGGTATGGGCATTGATAAGCCGGATGTGCGCTTTGTAGCGCACCTGGATTTACCCAAGACGGTCGAGTCCTATTACCAAGAAACCGGGCGTGCGGGTCGCGACGGTGAACCGGCAGATGCCTGGATGATTTACGGTTTGCAGGACGTGATTAAACTCCGGCAAATGATGGAGAGCTCCGAGGGTAGTGAGGAGCATAAGCGCGCTGAGCAGCATCGGCTCAACGCCATGCTCGGACTGTGTGAAATCACCAGCTGTCGAAGACAGGCGCTGCTGAATTACTTTGGTGATAACCTGGTTGAAGCTTGCGGCAACTGTGATACCTGCCTGGAACCGGTGAATACCTGGGATGGCACCGAAGCCTCCCGCAAAGCACTGAGCGCGGTTTATCGTACCGGCCAACGCTTTGGGGTTAATCACCTGATTGATGTGTTACGCGGTGGTAGCAATGACAAAATTGTTCAAAACAACCATCACCAGTTGGCCATACATGGGGTGGGTGGCGACCTGGACAACAATCAGTGGCGCTCGGTGTACCGGCAGTTAGTAGCGCGGGGTTTTCTCAGCGTTGATATAGCGCGTTTCGGGGCATTACGACTGGAGGCGAAGTGCCGGCCACTGTTGCGCGGTGAAGAATCGATTGAGCTGCGACGCGACGTAAAGCAGCAGGAAGGCAAACGACAAACCAAAACTGCCCTACCAGATGATATAGATGTGGTGTTATGGGAGGCGTTACGCGATCGTCGCCGCCAGTTTGCCGACGATCAGGGTGTGCCACCCTACGTCATTTTCCACGACAGTACATTACAGGAAATGTGTGTTTTGCTGCCGCAATCGTTAACTGAATTCGCCCGACTGGGTGGAGTGGGCGAGCGCAAGCTGGAGAAATACGGCACAGATTTCCTGCAGGTGATTAACCAGCACCTCACAGCCTAGCGCGTATTTGAGACGGATATATTACTGCGTTACAATCCAATAAGACAGGCGGTGACTGCGGGAGGGTTATTCATTATCTACTCACCTGCCCAGATTAACTGCCTGTCTTTAACACCGTGACCACCTGGTCAGCCATGATTGCCTCGTTTGTGTCGGTGTAATGGCCTGGGCAGGCTGAGTTTAATATAATGGTTGCAGCGCCTGCATCGATATATTCTCTAAGACGTGCCCGACAGTCCTGCGGGTTACCGGCAATAGCATAGCGGTGTACTAGCTGAGAAAAGTCCTGATTGTACTGCCTGGACAATCGCTCAGCCGCCATCTTGATAGCCACATTCCGGTCTTCGTGTACCGCGAAAAAGATAAACAGGCCCGGTTTCACCAGGACGCTGCGTTCACATTCCTGCGCCATAGCAGTAATTTCTGCCAGGCTTTCAGACAATTTTTCGGGCGTATACATGTAAGGAAGCCAGCCAGTACCGAAACGAGCGCAGCGGCGCATGGCTGCCTGACTACGCCCCGATATCCAGATGGGTGGGTGCGGCTGCTGAGTTGGCTTGGGTTCCAGCGTAACCCCGGATAGCGTATTGAACCGCCCCTGAAAGTGAACATCGTCTTCTGCCCACAATCTGAGCATTAATTCTAGACCTTCATTCGTGCGGGCTCCGCGCTCCTCTACCGGCACCCCACAAGCCTCAAACTCCCGTGCGAACTCGCCTCCCACACCTACTCCAAGGTTGAACCGGCCGTTACTGACTACATCCAGCGAAGTCACCAGTTTAGTCAGCAGGGCAGCTGGATACAGGGGAATCAGGGTGATGCTGCTCATCAACTTTATTCTGGTCGTGGCACCCGCCGCTGCTGCCAACGATATGAGGCTATTACCAATGGGTCCATGGAAGAAAACATGCTCGCCTGTCGATAGAAAGTCATATCCCAAAGCCTCTGCACGCTGTGCACTCTCGGCTA
>JAPKEK010000704.1 GCA_028822125.1 Pseudomonadales bacterium
TGAACGGTACTAAAAAGCAGGGTCAAATCAGAGGAACGCTGCCATGAATCAATCACTCGAAGAATTACCGGTTAAACAGCAGGCGGATCTCTTGCTGGCGCAGGGTTACATCGTACTCAGGAACATCATAGATAAAGCGCTGGTAGACACCATTAAAAAAGAGCTATCACCCCATCTTCAGCAGAAGATGATGGGCCGTAATGACTTTGAAGGCTTTGGCAGCGAACGCGTCTACGCCCTGCTGGCCAAAGCACCGGCCCTGGCAGCCATCATCGAACATCCCCAGGTCATCCGTATTCTCGATAAACTGCTACCCGACAATTATCTACTGTCCGCCAATCTGGCCATTAATACCCATCCAGGTGAAACGGTCCAGAACTGGCATAGAGACGATTCCGCTGGCGGCATGATTCCCCTGCCAAGACCTCACCTGGGGATCAGTACGATCTGGGCACTGGACGATTTCACCGCAGATAACGGCGCGACGGAAATCCTGCCCGGCAGCCATCAATGGCTGGATAACCACCCAAAAAAAGACGCAGACAGCATCAAAATAACGATGCCCGCCGGATCGGTGCTGATCTTTCTCGGGAATGTGCTACACCGAGGAGGAGCCAACACATCGACCGGCGCCCGCCTCGCGGTGACACCCCAGTACTGCATGCCCTGGCTACGCCAGATCGAAAATATGGTACTGGCGGTACCACCAGAATCCGCAGCCCAGTATAGCCCTCGAATCCAGGCAATGCTTGGCTATAGCGTTACAGACCCTGGCTTTATGGGCTACGTCAATGGCGTACATCCGAAAAGACTCATCGACAAAAACTACCAGGGACGAAAAGCCCGAGGTATCGACAGCTAGTGGTATCATTGCTCGATGGATCAGGGCTGTAGTTAGAGTCCTTAGGAGTAGGGAGGGGAAATGGCAATCTGGTTTAAAACACCAACGCTCGAAGAAGCTGAGAAACTACACAGTCAAACCATGGTGGCCATGCTCGGTATTGAAGTTACCGACATCACTGAGGACTCGGTGGTTGCTATCATGCCGGTAGATAAGCGAACCACCCAGATCCACGGTATTCTGCATGGCGGGGCGTCAGTCGCACTGGCAGAAACCTTAGGCAGTTATGCCGCTAACTGCTGCGTGGACCAGGATAACTACATGTGCGTTGGTCTTGATATCAATGCCAACCACATCCGCCCGGTTCGCAGCGGGCAGGTTACTGCTGTTGCCCGACCAGTACATATTGGGCGTAAAACCCAGGTCTGGGGTATCCAGATCAGCGATTGCAAACATCAACTTGTGTGCGAATCCAGGCTGACCATCGCCGTAGTGGAAAAACAGCCAACCGCATAGAACCTATACACGAGGAAGCTTTAGGTCATGAAACCAAACCCCGATGGCATCATCATTGGCGCAGGCATCGTCGGCCTGTGTCTGGCGCTGGAACTACATAAAGCCGGATTCAGGGTCAAGGTCTATGAAGCGGCTGAGCAGATCAAAGAACTCGGCGTCGGCCTCAGTCTACTGCCTCACTCGGTTAAGTATCTGTTCACTCATGGCTTGGAAGAGGCCCTCGATAATAACGCAATACGTACCAAAGAACTTCGTTTCTATTGCAAGCAGGGCAAACTGATCTGGACCGAACCAAGAGGCCTGGACGCAGGCTACAAGGTGCCCCAGTATTCCATTCATCGAGGCAGGCTACAGCAGATTCTGCTGCAAAAGGTTCTGGAAACACTGGGGCCCGATTCAGTCATTACCAACAGAAAACTGATCAATTTCGATCAGCGCGGCAGTTCAGTGACAGGTAACTTTGTCAGCCAAGCCGGCGAGCAGTCAAAAGCAATCGCTGGCTTTCTCATCGG
>JAPKEK010000705.1 GCA_028822125.1 Pseudomonadales bacterium
TTAACGCAATCGTTGAGCGATCAGCAGGTTGCCAATATTCATCAAGCCTGGCTGAAACATCAGGTTGTCTTCTTTCGTGACCAGGATCTGACAATCGGCCAGCACATCGCTTTTACAAGGAAATTCGGTGAATTGCACATCCACCCAAATGTTCCGTCCCACCCAGATTATCCAGAGGTGCTTGTCATTCGTGCCGATGAGAACTCAAAGCGGGTTGCCGGCCATGGTTGGCACACCGATGTCAGCTGTGATCTGTCCCCTCCGGCGGGTAGTATCCTGCGCCTGACCCAGACGCCTGAGCATGGTGGTGGTGATACTCTGTTCTCCAGCATGTATGCCGCCTTTGATGCGTTGTCAGATCACTGGCAGAAGTTTCTTACCGGACTGACCGCGATTCATGAATCTGCTCATGTTCATGGTCGTTATTTTGATAAGTCAGCTGAACATGCGTTTGTCGCGGCGGAACATCCTGTGGTACGAACCCATCCGGAAACTGGTCGTCAAGGTATTTATGTCAATTCTGCATTTACCACCCGTATTTGCGGCATGAAACCGAATGAAAGCCGATCAACCCTTGATTTTCTTTTCCGGCATATGGAGCACATTGATTTTCAATGCAGGTTTAGCTGGACGCCCCATTCCATTGCAATGTGGGATAACCGCTGTGTACAGCATCATGCTGCCTGGGACTATTATCCGGAAGTACGACATGGTTATCGAGTAACGCTAGCTGGTGATAAACCTTTTTAGATCCAGGTGCGTGCAGCGCAATTGCTTATCCGTAATTACGCTGACCCCATTTTCCCGCGGAGGGTTTACGTTAACTATCGTGATGAATAAATTAAGGCCTCTGCTGTGTTTTATCTTGCTTACGTCCATGCAGGTGTTTCCAGCTGAAACAGCCATGACAGGCTATTATCTGACCTCAGAATCAATCGTTGAAATAAAACCCTGTGGGGTTGAACTGTGTGCAAAGATTGAACACGTTTTTGTCGCTGATGGTGTTGACCCAAAAAGTGTGCTTGATAGTAAGAATATGGACCGCGAGAAAAGATCGAGGCCGCTGGTTGGCATTGACCTGCTGCAAGGCTTTAGCAGACAGCTTGATTCAAGCAATAGTATGAAAGGGGGACGGATTTATAACCCCCGGGATGGTAGATCCTATAAAGCTAAACTGAGATTGCATGATGATGGTAATTTAACTGTTCAGGGGTGTTTTTTGTTCTTTTGTGATGGTGAGACCTGGCGCCCATTAATGGTGACGATTAATCCGGATGGCTCTCATACTGCAATATTAGAAAGCACCGTTGACTACCCTGAATTGTAAAAAGATGCCACTGGGCTCGGTCAGGTTTGACTTGTTACGCTGTATTCACCCAGAGTGTGGCTAATTGTATTAGCCGTGGACACGTTTACTATCTTTGATTGCGCTTAGAGGATCTCACTATTGGTTGTGTGTCGGGAAAAGTGAAAGCTAAGTTTTCCGTTATAGGGTTATTGAGTGTATTAACTGGTTAAATTCACCAAATTGGTGGTGGAAAACGCTAAGTGACTGCAGAGTAATTGGCGCTTGTATATAAAAACGAGAATAATCAATGGGTTTTAAATAGGAAGAAGCTGGCCAGGTTCTCGCTGCAGGCCGCGCTGGTTAAGCGGTTTTTCGTAAGCATAGAGTCGATCGGATGGATAACAAGATATTGGAGGAGAGAAGTTAGCAGATGAAGAGAAGAAATTTCTTGATAGGTTCCGGGATGGTAGTCGGTGGCGGCTCCATTGTCTGGGGCTTCGACAGCTATGGCATTCCCAGCATGCACAGCAACCCTTACCTTGAGGGCAATTTCGCACCCGTCAGGGAAATAGTCTC
>JAPKEK010000706.1 GCA_028822125.1 Pseudomonadales bacterium
GTCCACTTTGCGGCATAATTACTTGTAATAGCGGTAAACACTTTGGTGGTAAGCCTGACAGCCAAGTGCTTTGACCTGTTGGTCTTGTACCATCTGCTGCAGAAAAACCAATAATGATAGTCTCCCTGTGTAAAACACCATCATCCTGAAATTAGAAATGATACCTGTTGCGGTGGCAGGCAGGAACTTTATAATTGCGTTTTCCGTACGGGTAACTCAATGAATTTGTCCATACACTCTGATATTCATCAAGAAAAAATACTGATTCTTGATTTTGGTTCGCAATATACCCAGCTCATTGCCAGACGGGTACGCGAACTTGGCGTGTTCTGCGAAATCAAACCTTATGATATCAGCGAACATAAAGCTCGCTTGTTTGCGCCTACGGGAATTATCTTGTCCGGGGGGCCTGAATCAGTCACCGCGGAGCAGACGCTGAAAGCCCCGGAATTCGTATTTTCGGCAGGCGTTCCGGTGCTGGGTATTTGTTATGGCATGCAGACCATGGCACAGCAGCTGGGTGGCCGTGTTGAAACATCAGACAAACATGAATTTGGTTATGCGCAAATTGACCTAACGGGCGAATCGGTCTTGTTTGATGGTTTAGGGGATACTGGCAAGCAGGGTGCATCGGGGAGTCTGGATGTCTGGATGAGTCATGGTGACAAGGTGGTTGAGGTGCCCCAGGGATTTACGGGGCTGGCGTCGACCACAAGCTGTGAGTATGCGGCCATGAGCGATGAATCAAGGCAGTTTTATGGCCTGCAGTTTCATCCTGAGGTTCAGCACACGCCGGCGGGTGGTGAGATCCTGAAACGATTCCTGATGGGTTGCTGTGGCTGCGCCGGGCTCTGGACGCCAGGCAATATCGTCGAAGATATTATTGCTAAGGTTCGTAGCCAGGTTGGGTCGGATCAGGTGATTTTAGGGCTTTCAGGCGGTGTAGATTCTTCTGTTGTGGCAGCGTTACTGTTACGAGCGATAGGCGATCAGCTGACTTGTGTGTTTGTTGATAACGGTTTGCTTAGGTTTGAAGAAGGTGATCAAGTCATGGCTATGATGGACCTGGCAACCAGCAATTCGCTACCCATTAACGTGGTCCGGGTCGATGCAGAAGATCTGTTTCTGGACAGACTTGCCGGTATTAAGGACCCGGAAGACAAGCGCAAGATCATTGGTAATACCTTTATTGAGGTGTTTGATGCTGAAGCCACTAAAATCAGAGGTGCGAATTTCCTTGCACAAGGCACCATCTATCCGGATGTGATCGAATCCGCAGGTACCCAGGACGGTAACGCTCATGTGATCAAGTCCCATCATAATGTCGGTGGGCTGCCGGAAGATATGAAGCTGGAGCTTATTGAGCCACTTCGTGAATTGTTTAAGGATGAAGTTCGAAAAATTGGACTGGAATTAGGTTTGTCTCGAGAAATGGTGTTCAGGCATCCCTTTCCGGGACCTGGTTTAGGCGTTCGAATTCTAGGCGCTGTAACCCGTGAGTACGCTGAATTGTTAAGAGAAGCCGATGCGATTTACATTGAGGAACTCCGCAAGGCAGAACTTTACGACAAAGTAAGCCAGGCTTTTGCTGTTTTTTTGCCAGTCAAGTCAGTGGGGGTGGTAGGTGACGCCAGGCGCTATGAATATGTGATAGCGCTTCGAGCCGTTGAGACAATAGATTTTATGACAGCTAGATCGGCCCGATTGCCCTATGATTTTCTGGAAAAAGTATCGGCTCGAATTATCAACGAGATCAGTGGCATATCCCGGGTAACTTATGACATTTCCAGCAAACCACCCGCAACGATTGAGTGGGAATAAAATGAATAAAATCAATAACTTATATGAATGAAGTTTGGTT
>JAPKEK010000707.1 GCA_028822125.1 Pseudomonadales bacterium
CAAAGAAGAAGAAAACCATCGGAGATGAAGTAATGCAAGCCACTGTTGTCAGTTCATGGAATGATTTTGACCCCTTGAAGCACGCTATTGTTGGGCGGGCAGATTTTACCTGTATCCCCCCGTCCGAACTGGCCACCGAGGCCAAGATTCCGGACGATAGCGACATGCGGGGCATGTGGGGGCCACGTCCTTTGCGTACTATCGAGCAAGCCAACCAGCAACTCGATCAACTGGTCAGCATATTGGAAGGGCGTGGTATCCGGGTCGACCGGCCGGAGCCGATTCAATGGAATCAGGCAGCGATCACGCCGGATTTCACGACCGGCTCGATGTTTGGTTGTATGCCACCACGGGATGTTCTTTTGACCGTGGGTAAGGAGATTCTGTCTGCGCCCATGTCATTTCGTTGCCGCTACTGGGAGTATCTGGCGTATCACTCGCTGATGCAGCGCTATTTCGATGAAGACCCGGGCTTTCTCTGGGAGCAGGCACCTCGCCCACGACTGACAGACGATTCATATCAGGCGGGTTACTTCAACGAGATCACAATAGAGGAGCGCTTAAGGCGCACGGCGGCGCTTGATTTCGTCACTACCGAGCACGAGCCGCTTTTTGATGCGGCTGACGTGTTACGTATTGGGAAAGATCTGTTTTGTCAGCATGGGCTGACCACCAATCGCCGTGGCATGCAATGGTTGCAGCGCCATTACCCAGATCACAGAGTACATGCCGTGAATTTTCCCGGTGACCCTTACCCGATTCATATCGATGCGACCTTTGTGCCGTTGCGGCCAGGCCTTATTATGAATAACCCCAACCGCAAACTCCCTGAAGACCAGCGAAAGATTTTTGAGGCTAACGACTGGCAGATTATTGATGCGGCGCAACCCTCCAATGATTCACCGCCGCCGCTGTGTTACTCCAGTGTCTGGCTTTCAATGAACGTGTTGATACTGGATCACAAGACGGTGATCGTGGAGGCTAGTGAAGTTAAACAGATCGAGCAGCTCGACAAACTCGGTTTTGAGGTATTGCCGCTAGCGTTTCGTGATGCCTATCCTTTCGGGGGCGGGTTGCACTGCGCAACTGCCGATGTGCTGCGCGAGGGATCGTGTGAAGACTACTTTGCTGTTCAGATTGGCGCAACTCAAATTAACCCAGGTCAACGAAGGTGATGAAATGCAGAATGTCTGTCGACTTTGCGAGGGCGTAACGGAACAAATCTTTTCTGTAGATCAATTTCCACTGTTCCGGTGCAAGGACTGTGGCCTTGAAGGGCTCAGTCCACAGCCAGATGATGAAACTTTAGTAGAGATCTATAGTGATAGATATTTTCTTGGTAGCCAGGGTTCAAGTTCACGACATCTGATGGATAAGATGAAGGCATCGACCGCTGAACTTTATTTAGATTTGATAAAGGAGCAAATTAACACTGGCGCGCCACGACTTATTGAAATAGGTTGTGGTGGGGGCGACTTTCTTGTTGTCGCCAAAGCCAGCGGTTTCTCAGTGGCAGGTCTCGAAATTAGCCCTAGCGCGGTCAAGTCAGCCAATGAGAAACTTGGAGAGCAAGTTGTTATCAAGTCCGATTTATCGGACGTTGATATTGGTAGTTTAGGAACTTTTGATTGTTGTGTGCTCTTAGATGTACTTGAACATGTCAGGGATCCTGTGGCCTTTCTTAACAGAGTGAGGCTGTTGCTCAATAAAAATAGTATCTGCTTTATCGTCACGCCGTCCCTGGATAGTTGGAGTGCAAGATTGTTAGGTCGTCATTGGATGGAGTACAAGCCTGAACACCTTTTCTACTTCAACAGAAAGAATATTCAAAACATGTTAGTCGACACAGGTTTTGGC
>JAPKEK010000708.1 GCA_028822125.1 Pseudomonadales bacterium
TAACAGTGCTTCAGCGCCAGGTCAGTCTATGAAGGAATCAGGTTCCGCTAGCTCAATATCGGGCGCCGATGTCAGGCGGGCAGCTATGGATTTGCTGGCACGCCGAGAGCATGCAGCAGGCGAACTGCGTCGTAAACTTAATGCTCGTTTCAGAGATGCCAATGAACTCGTGGACAATGAAATCCAACGGTTGACAGAAGAGGGCCTGCAGAGCGATGTCAGGCTTGCTGAAGCATTTGTGAATTCTAGAATAGGGAAAGGCCACGGCCCTTTGAAGATTCGCAAGGAACTGCAACAGCGAGAAGTGAGTCCGGAAATTGTCGTCTGTGCTATTGAACACGCTGGCGTAAAATGGCTTGAACTCGCCGCCAGTGTACTGGAGAAGCGATTTGGTGTTGATGCACAGGGGGACAAGGCCTTTAATGCCAGGGAGAGAGGCAGGTGGTCACGTTTTCTGCAGCAGAGAGGGTTTACCTTTGAGCAGATATCCGAGGTGCTGTAACATCTGCAGCTGCTTTTTGAGGGATTCGCTGCTTGGTGCTGTGAGGTGCTAAAGCTGTAAGATAACCATTTAGCGTATTCTGAGTTCATCATGATGCTATTGATGGTAGCGCGGTTACGATTGCTGCACCGCTTATTGCCTTTATGCTAATAAGTCCTACCCTGCCGAACTATACGATAATTTCAGCGATACTATCATATAATGCCTGCCGTATAATCGTGTAACGAGCAGTTTCGCCATTTAGATATTCAGTGAATTCCTGTATCGTTCCCGGATTTGTGGGAGACGGAGTCAGTGAAATGAATAGCCCCGAAATAAGAAAAGCGTTCTTAAGTTACTTTAGCCAGCAAGGCCACCAGATCGTGGACTCGGCTTCGCTTGTGCCGGATAACGATCCAACCTTGTTGTTTACCAACTCAGGCATGGTTCAGTTTAAAGAAGCTTTTGCCATGAAGGAAAACCGCGGCTATACACGAGCCGCCAGTTGTCAGAGATGCATACGAGCCGGTGGCAAACACAATGACCTGGATAATGTAGGCTACACCGCCAGGCACCATACTTTTTTTGAAATGCTGGGGAATTTCAGTTTTGGCGACTATTTCAAGGAAGAGGCCATCCGTTTTGCCTGGGACTTTCTGACTGAGGTCATCGCTATTCCGGCAGAGAGACTGTGGGTGACGATTCATGATAGCGATGATGAAGCGGAAAGGATCTGGATTGAGGACATTGGTTTTGACCCCGACAGAATTACCCGGCTAGGCGATGAAGATAATTTTTGGATGATGGCGGACACGGGGCCCTGTGGCCCATGTTCTGAGATATTTTATGATCATGGCGAAGAGGTGCCTGGAGGACCACCTGGATCTGAGCACGGTGATTTGGATCGCTATGTAGAACTCTGGAATCTGGTTTTTACGCAGTACGAACGTGATTCAGAAGGAAATCTTACGCCCTTGCCGCGCCCTTGTGTGGATACGGGGATGGGCTTAGAAAGAGTTGCTGCGGTCCTGCAACATGCCCATAACAATTATGACACTGACTTGTTCCAGCCTCTACTGAAGGAAACAGCTGAGCTGCTGGGTTGCACTGACATGAATGATCCATCGCTCAAAGTCATAGCGGACCATTTAAGATCCGCGTCTTTCCTTATTGTTGATGGCGTTTTGCCATCGAACGAGGGTAGAGGGTATGTCATGAGAAGGATTATCCGCAGAGCCTTGCGCCATGGCCATAAGCTCGATTCTAGCCAGCCGTTTTTTCATAAGCTGGTAGCAACACTCTGTAGAGTAATGGGCGATGCCTACCCATTACTAGTGCAGACAGCAGATCAGATTGAACGGATTTTACTCAAAGA
>JAPKEK010000709.1 GCA_028822125.1 Pseudomonadales bacterium
GGCCGCACCTAGAGAAAAGGTAAATCGACCGTGGCTGATCTGATCGACTGTTGCTGCCATTTTTGCAGCCAGCGCAGGATGACGGTAGGTGTTGCCCAGCACCATATGGCCAATCTCGACGTTGTTGGTAATGCCAGCTGCCGCCGCAGCAATGGTAAAGCCCTCGTGGGCATTGAGATGCTCCTCTTCGCGCCTGGGTGGTGGTGGCAGGTAGTGATCTGCAAACCAGATACTGTTCCATACACCCTTGTCGCAGATGCGAACGACCTGTTCGATCTTGTCCCATGTGGTCCGGTATACTCCGATTTGAGCGCCAAATTTCACTTTCTACTCCTTATCTTGCTTCTAAAGGGTATTCAGGCTGAAAGCCTTGTGCCAGCTCTGGTCAGCACCGGCACCCACGTTGGTAATGCGCACATCGAGTAGATAAGGCTCACCGGCCGCCTGAACTTCACGGCCTCGCTTTAGCGCTTTATCCAGCTCGCTGGATTCATGAACGTGTTGACCCTCGATACCCTGGGCTTTTGCCAGCATGACAAAATCGATCGCGGGATCGCCCAGGAAGGTCTCGGGGTACTTATTCATCTCGGCCATATTACCGCCCCATCGAGCAAAATTGGTGCGTACGGTCTGGTAGTTCATGTTGTTCCACACCACGGTCAGGATGGGTAGGGAGTAACGAGCCATGGTCCAGAAGCCTGAGGAGCTGTACATTACTGAGCCATCGCCGATACTGAGCACCAGGGGTCGCTCCGGGTCGGCCAACTGGGCGCCCACTGCACTGCCGACGCCATGACCCAGGCTCCCGCCATAGGTGCGTACCAGGCGCCAGTCATCCTGGGCAAAGCCAAAAGGCATGAGGTGATCTGCGGCGGTGAAATTCTCTGAAACGATGGTTGAGTTTTCTGGCAGCATCGCACTCATTCGATGACCCAGATAATTGGGATGGATGGGGTTGTCATTGGCATGGGCAAGCGCACTGGCATTTTGTTTGCTTAGCCGCACGTCACTCCTGGCTGCCAGGTCCGCTTTGCGGCTGGATAGGTGGTGCAGGTTGGCATCTGCTGGATTCCACTGGTTATTCAATGCAGCCAGGGTTTGTTTGACATTCGCCCAGAGATTGACGTCCAGGGCAAAGGAGCCGTTTAATATTGACGGGTCCTGACCGATACCGATCTTGAAAGCACTGGGGAAACGCTCATCGGTTGCATTTGCGCGGGTGTTGGGGCGATAACCGACGCAGCAGACGACATCGTAGTCATCAGCAGGCAGTGCATCGATCATGCCGACAAAGCTCGGATGGGACCTTGGGAATGAGCCATAATCGAAGAAACCGACGGCTACCGGCAGGCCGTAGTTCTCAGCCAGATCAAGAATCTCCTGCTGGGCACTGGCATGCTGCACATCCGGGCCTACCACTAGCAGCGGTCGTTCGCTGTTTAACAGCGCATCATGAATCTGCTGCAGGGTACCCTGGTCAGGGGAGGCTGGGACATTAAGGGCACCACCGGGTTGAATAATGCCTTCCACTTGCTTGGCATCCAGTGCTTCACCGGAAAATGCCATGTACACAGGTCCGGTGGGCATGGTTAGCGCCTCACTGAAGGCTCGCCTGGTGGCCATGGGGATACCCGCGGCCTCACGTATCTCCCAGCGTTTCTTGGTGACATCCTGGACTGTGCTCATCTGGGCAAAACCACTGCTGACACCGAGGGTATTGTGATCACCAAAAGAGCCGTTATCGCGCATGGCGGCGGTGACCACCATGGGCGTGCCATCAAAGTAGGCGTTGAACAGTTGTCCTGACCCCTGGCGGGTTCCTGCCGCCAGGTGCACGTTGACAAATGCGGCTTTA
>JAPKEK010000710.1 GCA_028822125.1 Pseudomonadales bacterium
GGGCAGCGCCCTGGCGTATACCTTTTTTAATGGCTACACCGCTTCGACCATGGGAGCGACCTTTTCACAGGTGTCATTTGACTTTGCGGTGACGGCTGAACTCATTGTGCAAGGTATTAGCTGGTCCTGTTTGCTGGGATTAGTAGGTGGACTATTCCCTTCTGTTACTGCAGCGAGGCGGCCTATCACTGTAGCCCTCAGGGGTATGTAAGCACTGACTGGGTAAACAGCTTCGAGCAACCCTGGCAGTGCATGGTTCAGACTAGGCGATAAGGCCTTAGCTGCAAAGTGAAAACTGGACTTATTCAGAGTTTGATCGTTATTGTTTTAGTTGGGTTTTAATGGTGAATTCCGTATGCTTATGCCTTCTCAGTGGGGGATGATAAATGTCTGGGTGCGCCTGCGAAAATGATTCTGATTTCTCAGCGATCGAAGGTAAACAGAAAAAGGTTCTAGTCAGCGTGATGCTGATTAACCTGGGTACTTTCTGCATGATGGTGCTGGCGTCTTATCAATCGCAATCCTCTGCTTTGTTATCAGGTACCCTTGATAATTTGGGCGATGCTCTGGCCTACGCCGTTAGCTTTGCAGTGATCGGGGCGGGTTTGTTGATAAAGGCGCGCGCTGCCCTATTTAAAGGCGCGCTTATCAGCCTGGCTGCAGGGCTGGTGGCGATACAGATTCTTTATCGGTGTTTCTATCTGGAGGTGCCCATTTCGGAGACCATGGGAATAGCGGCCTGTCTGAATCTGTTAGCTAATATATTTTGCCTGTTTTTACTGACCCCGCTCCGAAACGATGATTTGAATATGGCATCAGTTTGGGAATGCTCCAGAAACGATGTTTTCGAAGGCCTGGCCGTCATTGTGACCGCTCTGGCCGTTTGGATGAGTCAGTCTGGGTTACCCGATATTGTGGTGGCTTTTTTTCTACTGGTACTGTTTACCCGATCTGCAGCTCGGATTTGTAGCGCTGCCCTGATACAGATCTCAGAAGTAAACTCCCCTGTCCAGAGTCATTAGGAAGTAGGCGTTAGATTCATCAGGTCGATCCAGACCGTTATAGCTCGGGCTATCAGTTCTTGATTGCTGTTAAAGATAGCTGAACCCGCGAAATGCTTCTTGCCTTCTATCTTAATTGGCCATGCTGTGATGATTAACTTGTCTTCAGCCTTTGGCAGGGTGTACAGCTGGGCTGTCATTCGGCCCAGCATACCTGTTTTGATGCCTCTGGCCAGGAAAGCAAACTGGCCAGGACAATCCATTGCTGTCCATAGGAATTCTCGCGGCACAAAGCCGCCGTCATCGGCCCAGGCGGATTTAGTCGGCTACTATGCCGCTACCTGGTCATCGACTGGTGCCGCGAAAATACCCAGCCCCTTGGTTCGGTCAGCGCCGTAACAGAAGCAGCCCGGATGAAACCCTGTGCCGGTGGGGAAGCGGGGATTTAGGTTTTTTAGCAGAGAATAGGAAGTCGGGGCCGCTCGCTTTATCACGGATCTGCTTGGTGGTTGCATGACGTTCATTGCCAAATGTGTCGGTTTTATATCTGCAATAACGGTGCTGTCATGATGGACGATGGCAGAACCCTGGGGATTGACTTTGGTACTCATCGGCTGATCCAGAGGCGTGCCCGACCTGACGGTAATTTCTACGCCAGCGCTGTGCTCAGAATTTATTAAATTTGCAAACACGCCACTAACCCGGCCGCCGTTACCGGATTGTGGAGGGCCACGAAACCGTTCGGCGATGATGATCTGGTTTTCTTTGCTGGTCATGTTGAATAGTCGCTATACTGAGGAACTGATCTTGACAGGACAGAGTGATGTCGGAAATTACTGTATCAGATTTATTG
>JAPKEK010000055.1 GCA_028822125.1 Pseudomonadales bacterium
ACCCAATTGGGCCGCGCCATCTGTGGCGGTTTTAGCATTGCTGACTCGTCCGGCTGCGAGAAGAGAGCGAGCATATTGAATTTGAAATCTTGCGGCATCTGGATACAGTCGGAGTGCCTTATTACACGCCGGCACAGCGAGTTGGTACGCTATATCTGCCAGCTTGATGCTGATTTTCGAAGGCTTGCTCGCTCTATAAGCCAGGGTGTCACAGTCGTCCGAGTCAGGAACTGAATTTCTCAGCTTTTCGATTGTTTCTCGAGTGATCTGTGCATTGACCTGAAGATTTTTGCGAACCTGGAAAACAGCCAATGCTTCTCGTGTGGTTTGATCTAAAGTACCGGATTCGTCGGTTTGAGGAAAACCAACCTGAGCCAATAGTCTTTGAGCTTCTCTGGTTCTCAGAGACAGGGCTTTCATTTCCGCTTCGATCTGCTGGCGACGTTTTTTTTCGGCATTTTCCTTACGTGTCGTTTCCTGTATGGCAGCTTCTGCTCTGACAGTCAGTAATAATTCAGTTGCTTTATCGTAGTAACGGCCTTCACGACCGGTATTTTGAAGATAGCGTAACAGGCGGTCTTGAGAGGCCAGAGCATTGCCTGTTTTGTGCAGGGCTGTGGCTTCGAGAAAATAGAGGGCATTCGGGATTTCAGTATCAAGCGATCGTATTCGTGCTATGAGATCGATAATACCGACGTTATCGTCTATTTGTAAAAGTCTGCCGAGTTCGCTCATATGCAGGTCTAGTTGAACTTCCAGTGGCAGTACTTCACTGATGGTATTAGATTCTGCGTGCGCTCGTGGATGGCCCAGCACAACGACTAAGATGAGACCGGCTATGATTAGGTTTTGGTTTAGGTTGATGGTTGCGACCTTTTACAAGCGTTTCTGATTAATGGGAATTTGTTTAGATCTTTACAAAATACTGCCTATTGTTGTTTCAGGCAAGTGATGAAATTATCAGGAGCGGGCAGATTGGCAGTAGTTTTGTAGAACGATTAACTGTCTTGCCAGCGACGAAAGGGCCTCTATCTTATTATTTTGGCTACTCACCAGAAATTGCGACGATGACTTTGGGTCAGCTACAGCACCTGCTGAAGAATTAGCTTTGGATAACAGCAGGGAAGCCCAGCCTTCTTTTGAGATTCGAATAAGTGGTTTGCTGATATTGTCTTCAGCCAAATCAAGCCAGATTGAGTGATTGCTGCTGATCGGTTGCGGGATCTGGTTGTCGGTGCAGAGAAACTTGAAAGTAGTCCTGCTACTGAAGTTCAAGCCGCAGACGGCTTCACTCTGCAGGGTATGTTTTACTAATTTTTCAGAACTACATGGATCAGCTTGTGCGCTATAAACTGCAAGGTCTTTGGACATAAGATCGGCGATATGTTCGCTTACATCCCGGATATTTTTTGGAACGTTGTTTCTGGTGATTGATTCAGCTTTCGATGCCTTTTTGTCCTGAACCAGATCCGAGTGGGAATTAACCGGTTGTTTTTTGACTGGCTCCACTGGCTGGATATCCTCAGATTTACCTAAAGCATTATCAATAGTATCCAGTAGTTGTTGTTCAAAGTTGAGATTGAATCGGGCTGTTCGTTTAGTTTTAGGTTGTCCGCTTGTACTCGAAGGCTGATCTAAAATGGCTATCTGCGTTTCTGACATAATTTGCAGCGATCGGGCAACAGGATTTTCCTGTATTATCTGCTTAGCAGCTTCTTCCGGGAGGCAGATTGCGCTATCACCGGAGGTGGTGCAGAGCAATCGGTTCCAGTCTGGGGATGAAGTCGTTTCCTGGCCGCTGGTTCCGCTGGCACCAATCTTTGGATTGAAGAGCACAAAGTATGGGTCACGATTGTCGCCCAGCAGTTCGATCCAGATTGATGATTTTTCAGGCAGGCAGTTGGCAGAAGTCTTGGCGCCTGCTTGCCAATTCAGCGAAGAGGTTAGCAGAGGCTCCCCAAAAGCTTCATCAATGGAGAACTGCACTTCAGTTTCGCTAATGTTGCAATTACCTACTCGAAAATTGGTACTGCGGACTGATCCGTCAAGTAAGCTTGCTTGAACCTGCGCTGTCCCTGCTATGAGGAGTATCGCTACCCAGAAAAAATAAGCTCTTAACGACATATTGAAAATTCTTTGGCTGTGAAATTAATTATTTCCCTATTGGTTATCCCTATCCCTTTCTTTTTTTTCTCTTTCTCTTTCTCTTGGCCTATCCCTTTCCCTTTCTCTTTTGTTTCCCATTCTTCTCGTTAGGGGAGGCTTTGAGTGAGTGTAGAAATTCATCTTTTTGCGGTAGCGATACTGCTCTATATTTGCATGTCTATGGAAACTTATCCATCCCCTTGCTGGCTGATCATTTTGTTGTTTCCAGGTGTTTCCAGGTGTTTCCAGGTGTTTCCAGGTGTTTCCAGGTGTTTCTGGGCATAAAAGATTGGTTTTATGGGGACGAACGTGACCGACCCCGATCACAGACCCGCTTGCCAGATGGTTGGAGAATGTAGATGTGACCCAGTGGCAGTTTAACGATCAGCGTGGTATCCCTGTCGGTGTCAGTATTGACTCGATAACAGGCGATCGCGTTCAAGCAGGGCTTGCACACGCCAGGAGAGCATAGCCAGCGCTTTTAAGGGTCCACGGTGCTATCCTCACCTTGAGGCCGCATTGTAAATTGTTACAACTAGGTAATAGCCCTGTTCGAATGTTTTTGTCAGAATAAGGTTTCAATGATTAATATTGGGGAAAGCCATGCCTGTTTTGAGCCTGGATGACATACAGACACTCTGTCACGATGCCATCGCCAGCAGCGGTGCCAGCGAGCAGCAAGCTGCGGCTGTTGCTCTGGAGATTATGGATGCGGAGGCGGAAGGGATACGAAACGTTGGTTTAGGATACATTCATTTATATCTGAAACAGCTGAAGTCCGGCAAGATTTTGGGTCATGCAGTCCCAGTGGTGACAACCCGCTCTGAGGCAATTACCTTGATTGATGCGGGTTATGGTTTCTGCCATACCGCTTATTTGGCTGGGGAGGCGTCACTCATTGCCTCTGCGAGGAAACAGGGGGTGGGTTTGATGTCAATTAACCACTCATCCTCTGCGGGAGTTCTTGGCTGGTTTGTCAGGCGCTTGGCGCAGCAGGGGTTGGTCAGTTTAATGTTTGCAAATTCGTCCAGAGCTGTGGCTGCCCATGGGGGCAAAGTGCCGTTCTTCGGTACCAACCCGTTTGCCTTTGGGTCGCCTAGGTCGGGGTCCGAGCCTATGGTGTTTGATATGGCGACCGCCTCTACTGCCCGGGTTAATATTGTGCGGGCTGCGAGCGAAGGAAGGACTTTAGCCCCGGGTCATGCCATTGATAAGCATGGCATACCGACAACAGATGCAACTGCAGCATTACAAGGTGCCCAGTTACCGCTCGGCGGTGCTAAAGGATTTGGCCTGGGACTGATGGTAGACATGCTTGCGGGCGTCCTGACTGGCAGTCATTGTTCCTATGAGGCTTCACTGTTTGCAAGTGATGAGGGTGGGCCGCCCAATGTCGGGCAGACGATTATTGCTATTGATAAAGCGTTTCTGTCAAGCGGTTATGTTGAGCATCTTGAACAGATGTTTAGTGCTTTGAGGAAGGATAATGAGGTTCGCATTCCAGGGGAGCGGCGAGCAGAGTTGCGCCGGCTGCATGAACGAGAGGGTGTCGATGTGCCTCAGGTGCTTTTGGACCAGATTGCTGAACTGGCGGCTACCCGCTGAATAATCTTTTGGTAGTGGTGAGTGGTTGCATAAGATGACTATGAAATTAGGGAAGTCGTGCCATGAAAAATACCGATGTCGTTATTGACTGTCTGCAATATAATAACTGGGACAGGGCACTATTCCAGGCCACTCGGGACAGCGGCGTACATACTGTCCATGTCACTGTCTCTTACTGGGAGAATATGCAGGAGACTTTGCTGAACCTCAGCAGGTGGCATAGACAATTTGAAAACCATTCGGATCTGATTATGCAGGTCCGAACCGCAGCTGATGTAATCGAGGCTAAAGCTTCAAACAGATTGGGGATTGTCTTTGGTTTTCAGAATTGCTCGCCTCTCAATGATGATTTAGGCATGGTCAGAATTCTGCATGAGCTGGGTGTACGATTTATGCAACTGTCTTACAATAACCAGAGTTCGCTGGCAACCGGTTGCTATGAAAAAACTGATCCAGGAATTACTCGATTTGGTGAACAGGTCATAAGGGAAATGAACCGAGTTGGTATGGTGATTGATATGTCACATTCTGCGGAGCAGTCAACGCTTGAAGCGATAGCATTATCCAGCCGTCCGATTGCAATTACCCATGCAAACCCTGTTTTTTTTCATCCCGCTTTGCGCAATAAGTCAACAGCAGTGTTACAGGCTTTGGCTGCGTCTGGTGGCATGCTGGGGTTAAGTCTTTACCCGTTCCACCTGAAAAACGGCAGTGGTTGCAGCCTGGAACAATTTTGTGAAATGGTGGCGGACACAGTGGAGGTTATGGGTATCAATCAGGTGGGTATTGGTTCTGATCTTTGCCAGAACTGGGGTTATGAAACCCTTGAATGGATGCGTAGTGGCAGATGGACTTTTGATGCAGATCATGGCGAGGGTAGTGCAGATAACCTTAACTGGCCTGAGCAACCGGGATGGTTTCGCAACAGCCAGGATATGAATAATATTGCCCAGGGGCTTAAGCGGCAGGGCTTCTCCACTGAGGATATTGCAAAGGTGATGGGGAATAATTGGCTGGCATTCTTTCTAAATTCGTTTGAAAGTGGTTAATGCCGGTACAGCAACGCCATTAGGCCATTGTGATTCGGCGTAGGCCATACCGAGCCAGGAAGGCATACGTAATAGTAAACCTATTTTTGGTTAGTGGACCCGGGCCATCTTATGAATGAAGCCAATTCAGAAACAGACCAGGAACGAGGGATCACCGGATTCCCGGGTGAGATCGACGACATAGCAGATCTAAGACCAGCTGAACTGGTCATGGACTTGCAGCGATTGGGCTCACTGCAACCGTTTCGGCTTAGTTTTATGCGTATTCTGGTTCGGCAGATGGTGCGTGACCGCTGGCAGATTCATTGCAGCCAATTTGAGTTGGATGACCTGGGTTATGGGTTTGCTGTATACGTCCTTCAAGCAGGCACGGAGATCTATAGCTTTGTGGTTTTTGCAGTCTATCTATCGGATGGAAGTCGAAATGACAGAGTGATTGCTGGCCAATGGGATCTTACCATGGCATTAGTACAAGGTGAGGTCACAGACGGTCAACTACAACATTTGCGGGCGAATGTCCCATTGCAGGAGGCTGGCAGGATGAGCAGAGAGATGCTGGTGCTGTCACGTGCCAATCGAAGTAAGCGGATGTTTGACAATGTGGTTGATTCGCTGGCATCGGGATTGCAACCTGATATCAATCGCCTCAAAGACGTGGGCTACCTTTGTCGGACGACAGCTGTCTATGGCAGTGGCAAATTTGGTATGGCCGACTGGGGTGTAGTGCAGCGTTCGTGTCGTAGTTTTGCCAGGCCTTTTGCCGCCGAAATGTTCACGTGCTTTATGTTGCGGCACTTTTCAGTGGAACAGGTGCAGCATATTGCTAGCCGTAGGGCGCCGCAAACCGCGGTTGCTCTGGACTCAGATATCAGGCGTTACCTTGGTATAGGTAATGCCACAGGGCTGGGTATGGCCCCCTTTTTGATTAAACACCCACAGCTTATTGCTCGATGGATGACGGTGCGAGAAGTCTCTTTGGCGCGTGTTCTCCTAACGGGAAAGGTAACGCCGGGAATACTGTCTCGATTGTTGGCGATGGTTAAAAAGGTGATCCAGCATACCCGGGAAACCAGTGTTAAGGATCCTGCACAGGTGACCCGTAACCATCAACTCATGGCTGAACTCAATAATTTATCTGAAAGGTTGATAAAAAATCAGGATTTTACGGACTGGCAGTGGTTGAAAGCGCGACTGATTGAGCGATATAGCATGGATACCATAGAAACCATGTATTCCCTCATGATTGAATTGTACCCCCACTTCGTCGATGACATGGAAGAATACCTGGGTGCAGACGAGCATCTGCAATTGCGACCTGAAATAGCTTTGAGCGAATTAAAGAGGACTATTGAATCCAAATATGGCTGGGCACTGTCAATTGATTTCAGTAAGCCAGAGAGTCAGCATGTTTTCTGGTATCGATCCGAGGAGAAAATGGAACCCAGGCTGGGCGAGCGCTATGTTGAATCCGGTGCGGACAAGGAATTACCGGTACAGGTTGCGAGATCGGTCAAAGCCTGCCATGCGCTAATTCTGTCTGATTTAAGTCTCCATGCGGATAGCGACGTCGTTCATTTTTTGCTGCGGCATCCTGATCAAATCAGCATTGTCCGGCGAATTCAGACAATGACTCCGCTGATTTATGGTGATATCCGGGCGAATCTGGCGGATCAGGATATGCAGCCAATGCACCTGCTACGAGCTAAGCTTTCCTTCTTTGGAGTGAGTAAGTTTGACCCCAAGTCGAGATTGTGGGTTCGCAATACCATGTTCCAAGGGGCGCCCTTGATCAGTGAACTTGACAGTGGCCGGGATTTGGATGATTGGTATTTCCCTGTAGCCCCGATAGGTTGAAGATGAGAGTGTCCCGAAACGAATGCATAGAACTGCTGACGCTGGTTTTTGAGAGTCTGGGTTTTGATCAGGGTGATTATGAGAGTGCATCCCAGTTAGTGGTCTGTGCAGAAATGTGGGGGCTAGAGGGGCTTGAAGCGCTGGGCGACGCGCTCTCCGGACAAGGTCTGCAGCAGCACAAGGCAGTGAGGTTAATTGAGGAGGGCCAGGGAAGTGCTGTTATCGATGGTCGGGGCCTGAGCAGTTTGCTATGCCTTCGTTCTGCAGCGGACCTGGCTTATGTGAAGTCGCTGTCGGTGCCAGTGGGGCAGGTCACCATCATTGGCTGTCAGCAACGAATCCTGGTGTTGCAGCACCTTCTTAACCTTGGCCATCGTGGGGTCGCCTGTGGTGCCAGCTGGTGGGACGGTCTTGATGATAATTGCCTGCATTTACTGGATGTCGTCCCGGGAAATTCAGCTGCTCGACCGAGCTACCGGGTTTACAGATTTGCACCGGGAGAGATTGAAGCGGCGCGGGCTGGGCAACTGTTTGTCTACTGCTCGTCATCGCAACAGGCGGTTTCCGATTACCAGTCGCAATGGTTGCCTGCTTTGGGCGAGCACACAAGAAAGATTGAGCCTGCTGAGATGCAGACCAATTTTGATGCATCACTGGTTGCGGGTATCTTAGTGGAGGACGCTCTCTGGTTCGACCTGATTGGATTAGCATCCAAAATGCTAGTGCCCACCTCAATACAGTCAAGGTTGGGTGCTGGAGATTAACAGGCGACACGAGAATTTAAAAAAATTAAGCTTCCATGAAGTTGGCCGTTACGGTGTAAATGTTTGATGTGCCCGTAGGCCAGTCTCTTTTAAGCCTATCAATCAGGGAGTTACAGTTGCCCTTTGGACTATTAAAATACGGCCTGCGCAAGCGCTATCCGGCACAGCATCACTTTACCCCGGGAAGAAAGCTGAAGCAGCATTATGACGTGGTTATCATTGGTGCCGGTGGGCATGGCAGCAGTATTGCTTACTATCTTGCAAAATATCATGGTATTACAGACGTCGCCCTGATTGATAAGGGTTATCTGGGAGGAGGTAATACCGCGCGTAATACCGCAGTGATCCGATCCAATTATCTAACTCAGGAGAGTGTGTCCTTTTATCAAGAATCGGTCAGGTTGTATCAAGGGTTAAGCAACGAATTTGACTATAACATTATGATGGAAAACAGAGGGCAACTCACCCTGGCGCATAGCGATGCCGCTATTCGTAATTTCAGGTGGCGTGCTGAGGTGAATAAGCATTTAGGTGTGCGCTCTGAGCTGGTTGATCGAGAAACCATCCGGGAAATTGTTCCCAGCCTTAGCATGGCTGAGGATGCCCGTTTTCCTATTCTGGCCGGCTTGTGGCACGAGGATGGTGCCACAGCCCGTCATGACGCCGTTGTCTGGGGTTATGCTCGCGGGGCTTGCCAGCGCGGTGTGGAGCTACACCAGCTTACCGAGGCCCAGGGTATTGATATAGACCAGGGGCGGGTTGTGGGTGTGCAAACCAACCGTGGTCGAATTCGTTGTGCTGCAGTCGTTCAGGCTGTCGCCGGTGCCAGTTCCATCGTCGGCAGGATGGCAGGCCTGCAGTTGCCGATACATTCTTTCCCGCTCCAGGCCATGGTGACCCAACCCTATAAACCCTTGTTGACACCTCACGTCAGCTCTCCTCATGTTCATGTCTATGTTCATCAGACTTCTCGGGGTGAATTTGTCATCGGTGGCGGCTCAGATCCCTATCCACTCTACGGTACCCAGGCAACCTTACAGCAACGAGAGAAGCTGGCTGGCGCTGTGCTGGAGTTGTTTCCTTTTCTTGCGCAGGCGCGGTTATTGCGGCAGTGGGCAGGAACCACCGATATGACGCCTGACTACAGTCCTGTAATGGGGCTGAGCCCGATTAAAAACTACTATCTGGATGCGGGTTGGGGGACATGGGGTTTCAAGGCAACACCTATCTGCGGTAAAACGATGGCGGAGCTGGTGGCTACAGGTCGAGTACCTGATCTTATCAAACCCTTTGAGTTGGAGCGGTTTTATCAATTCGAGCAAATCAATGAAGCGGGTTCCACTGCCGCGAGTCATTAAGGGAAGATAAATGAAACAACTTTGCTGTCCATTGAATGGCCTGAGGAATATCTCAGAATTCATATATGGTGGTGAGTATCATCCCAAGCCAGATCAAATCAGTTGTTCTGCCAGGGACTGGGCTGAGCATGTTTTTTTTGACGAAAATAATGCAGGGGTGGTCATTGAATGGTGGTGTCACCAACCAACTTCTTACTGGTTTTTAGTTGAACGTAACACCGTTAGCGACGAAATTCTCCGAAGTTTTCCGTGCAGCGACATCTATAAACAACGAGATGACTCCC